>WGNN01000138.1 GCA_016124515.1 bacterium | reverse complement strand
ATCCCCGTTTTACGTAAAATAGAAATTATTTTACGACTCACATAATACAATTGAATTGTAATCACGGTTTGAATCAACATGCAAAAAGCAGCACTTAAGAAAAACAACCACATCATAATCTTTGAATTACGTCATGAGTAGATTTGTTTTCAGTCGGCGCTTATGTTGACCAAACTGTTCTGACATTTTGAGTTTTACCGGCATAGGCATTTTGGTTTTGCAAAGTGCTAAAATATACCGAAATGTGAATGACCAGATTTACTCTTTAGAGGTGCGGAAGTGAAAAGTGAGTCGCTTATATCTGAAACCCTGAGCACGGAGCACAACGCGCGGAAAACTGAAACTGAAAAATTCACCGGAGTCGAGACACTGCTTCATGTTGTTATCCGCCGCTCCCTTTTTGATTTTATCCCATCCCCTCCGGTTTTATTTTGCCAATCTTTACCTTCGAAAACACTATGCGCAAATTCAATTTCAGAAAACTACTGGTGATTTTTATATCCTTTGAAATGCTCAATTGGCTCCTCATGGGCTTTGCTGTGGTAGATATTACCGTCTCGGATACCGATAAATCCATCAAAAGTGATCCTACTTTCATTGTCTTGGTCACATTTCTCACACTTTTTGCCTTGTGTGGATTATGCAGCCTGGCTTTGCACATAAGAAGGGGTCGCGTTACTTTTAAGCACAGCTACCAAAACGACAACCTGCTCGACGACCAATGGGCGGATTCCGAAAAAACAGATAACGAGCCACACATACCCGTTTTGCTACACATTGGCAATTACCTATTTGGCCTTCTTAATGCCGGGGTAACCATCTCAACTGCCTTTACCCTACCCCAATTTTCTCAGATTTTTGGCCAACCCGATCTAAACAGAAGCGGTCTAATCCTAATCGACTTCACTCTACTCGCGCTCACTTCATTCACCATATTCATTTTTGTGGTCATCGGCGGCTTTGTGCGCTACATCAAGCACGGTTAAAGATACCAATCAAATTATTCATCGACATTTATTATACTTTCAACAAATAATAACGCAACTTCAACAGCCCAGACAACGCGTTTAATGCTAAGCAAATAACGTATTAGGCCTGTAATTCACTGAAAGTAACTCCCATCGCATGTTCATGTGATTTTGCACAAAATTATAGTTTATCCACCGCGACTAATCCACCTTAAATTTTCCTTAATTTAAGCCATAAGCCATTGAAACAATACATTCATTAGAGTCAGTAGCCAACCAAAAAACACCGCCACCCTGAAGTATAATTCTTATGAAATATGACGCATAACACACTGCAATCAGCGATTTTGCAGAAAGTTTACCAGCAATTGAGGAAAGTGAAGAAAGCTAGCGTCGCAGCTGTAAAAAACAATTTTACACCTTTAGAGTCAACACTTCCGTAGCGTTTAATAATTGCCTACATTTACCAGAAATCCACATCTGTGTATAGTTGAAGAGGTTTCGATAGAAGTATAAGGTAATTTTGACTGCAAGGCACACGGCTTCGTGCGCTAGCAGTATTTGTAATTGAAATGGTAATAAAACGCGGTTGGTTAATCTTAGCCATGCTGTACTGTACCGGGTATGTATCGGCCCAGTGCAATTATGGCATCAAGGCATCTGACACCTCAATTTGTGAGAACGGGATTGTACGCTTTAGCTTGCAGCCCGCCCCAAAAAACCTGTCTTCAATAACCTGGGATTTTGGAATAAAAGTTATTAAAAACGATTCCACTCCCTCCCTATCCTACCAAAAAGCAGGCAGCTACGATGTAAAGCTTGCGCTCAAATTCAATGATGGCAGCACTTGCAGCCTTAAAAAAGCTGGCTATATCCAAGTGAAGGGAAAACCCGATGTGGGTAAAATAATGACCAAAAACAAAATCATTTGCAGCCGCGACGATTCGGTTATTTTTTATAACACATCAAAAAACACCAAATATTGGACCTGGGTTATAGAAAGCAAAACCTACAAAAACACCGGCAACCAAATTGCGCATAAATTCAAGAAAAGCGGCCCTGTACAAATCCAAATGGTTTTGCAAAGCGAAAACAACTGTATTACCAGCCATGTGTTTGATTCTGTGGCCTTTGTCAAATTAAAACCGCAGCTCACACTTGCCGCCGACAGTGCCTCAATTTGCTCAGGAAACAGCTTGAAATTGAGCCCCAAATTCTCATCTTCCGATACAACTAAGCCGGTAATAACCTGGTATTTTCCACATAGCAATACCGACTCACAAACCACCTTTACGCCTACTAGGGTAAGGTATGCCGATAGTGGACGATACGATATTTCGGCAAGCGTTCGATACGCCAATACGGGCTGCGTGTACTCATTTAAGTGGCCAAATTTTGTAAGTGTTTACCATGTAGCACCACTAAAAATAAGCGACAGAAACCTATACGGCACCAACTGCAAAGGCAATAAAGTATCGGTGAAACTGCTGAATAAAAACCTAGATGCAGCCAACATAACCTGGAGCCATCAGCACGGAGATAGCTTACTTATTAATAACCTTTCGGCTGATTCAATGATAGCAACCGCCACCAAAAACGGCGATTATAAGCTCTATGTGAGCTACAAATACCCACAGTGCCTGCTTACCGACAGCCTGGAGTTTACCGCTCAAAAACCTGTTATTAATACCTCCATTATAAAAGGCGATAAATGCTATTGCCAATTGCCGCAACAACTGAACATTGCAGCAAAAGTGGGCGCCGACAACGGCCTGCGAAAAATAAACTGGCAACTGAGCGACAACAAAAGCCAACTGCTCCGCATGGTTGACAGCATTGGTTTTACTTACAAGCTGCACAAAGCGGGTAAATACACGCTGTTGCTTGAGGCGGAAGACAGCCTCGGTTGCAAAGCCACCGACAAGTATGAGTTCAGTGCCAAGCCATTTGTGGCACATTTCAGCCCCGACAACAAAGTAAGCTGCCCGGGAAAAGACATAAATATCAAGCTCGACGACAGTATTTGCTTCAACAAAATAACGGATATCAAGTGGTTTGTTTATGATGAAAAAGGCCAACTGACCGACCAATCGAATACACTTAATTACACCTTCTCGCCGCCATCAAACGGAAAATACCGCGTAGTTGCCATTGCCCAAAATGATGCAGGTTGCACCGATACCTTTGGTGTTGATTCGTTTCTGAACATAAAACCACTCAACCTGATTTCTATTGACAAGCAACCTATTATATATTGTGTGGGCGATACCATTGCCGTGCCTTACCAAAACAGCAACAAAGGAGCGGCATTGCAAATCTGGGCAAAAGCTTATAATACCACAGATTCCTTTTCGGCTCAGGTTGATTATGCCAATCAAAAGTTATTTTTCGATATCACAAAAGCGGGAAAATATGATGTGTTGCTTAAATACAAAACCGGCGATTGTCGCGACAGCATCACCGTCCAAAAGCATCTTAAAATTGGTGGCATCACCGCTTCGTATGCATTCGACACGCTGTTTCCCTGTTATCCATTTACCGGTTTGTTGAAAGCGAAAATTGAAGAAAACAAGGCCTATGACGTCAATAAAAGCAATAAGCCCGACTATCATTGGGCCTCGGCGCAAAATGGTGTTTACTTTGCCCAACCCGATAGTGCCACCACTTCTATTACCGTCAATACCAAGTCTAATATTTCTATTGAATTACAAATAAAAAACCAACAGGGCTGTGTGGCTACCTCGCAAATTAACGGCCTGTACCAATATGACTTGCAAGCAAGGTTTACCGCACCCGACACTTTTTGTTCCAGTGTAAACCTGCAACCCGCCAACTATTCAATTGGCCAAATTGATAGCATGCAATGGCTTTTGAAAGGACCCGGCATGAACGCAGTCAGCCACAGTAAAACCCCACTTTTTCCACTTGACACCCTTGGCCAATACGACTTGCATTTGAAGGTATGGAACGATAAAAATTGCAGCGACTCTGTGCATAAACGCCTGTTTGTCATCCCATTCAGCGCTGCTTTCAATGTAGATACTACCGTAAAATGCTCGCCGGCCTTTTATGCTTTTGAAGCTGTGGCAGTGAATGCCGATTCGTTTATCTGGAATTTTGGCGACAGCAGCAGCTTGGTGCACACCGCCCAATCCGAAACCTACAAGGTATATGACCTGAGCAGGCAAAAAAGCCCAAAAAACACTTTTGACATTAGCTTTATCGCAAAAAACAAATACGGTTGTGCCGACACCATTTTTAAACCACATTTAATAATGGTAAACAGCCCATTCCTCGATTTTAAAATCGGCAATAATTTCGGCTGCGAACCGCTTGCCGTTAGTTTTAAAAACAAGAGTAAAAACGCCGCCAAAATATATTTCGACTACGGCGACAACTCTTCACTCGATTCTGTTGGTTTTTCATCGCATCATTACCATGTAAAAAACAACAAAGAGTTTCAGATTTTCAGACCAAGTGTCATTGGAAAAGACAACAATGGCTGCACTATAATAAAAGGACTTGAGGACAGCATAGTGGTTTACGCCAAACCGCGGGCCTTTTTTACCTGCAACAAAAACGATTCTTGCGAACCACTGCAAATTACACTTACCGACAGTTCGCGATACGCCTACCGTTGGCAATGGCAAGTGGGGCAAAACAGCACTGCTACAGACACACTCAGGCAAGTTGACTTTACTCTCAACGCCGGTAAATACCGCCCCAGATTGGTGGTTGCGAATAAATTGAACTGCAACGACACGATGTATCTTGACCGTGATTTAACGGTTTTTGAATTGCCAAAACCCGATTTTTCGCTCGACGACAGCCTTACTTGCACCAATAGAAAAGTTACTTTCAGCGACTTGTCAACCGCCACGGCAGCCATTAACAGCAGAGAGTGGTTCAAAAGCAACGATTCAGCCTTTGCAAAATTTGCCATGCCCGCCGATAAGGTGTTGGTTTTTGCCAAAGAAGGCACTTACAGTTTTATGCTCAAAGTGGTTGATGCCCACGGATGTACGCAATCCATTACAAAAAGCAAGGTATTGGAGATTATGAAAAACCTGCCGGTTGACTCGCCTAAGCTCCACTTTATCAGCATGATAAACGACAGCATGTTGTTGGCAAGCTGGAAACCCGCCAATGCTTTTGCCTTTAATAAATACCGCTTGTACAACGAAGCGACAGGAGTACTTTTGGGCTCAAGCTACCTGCTTACCGACACCATGATGCAGCTGAATCTGAAGCCCTGCAAGCCACCCTATTGCATTAAAATGCAGCTCATTGACAAATGCGAACACACTTGGTCGGCCAAAACCCATTGTGCGGTACACCTGAGCGTTGACAGCAACAATACCGACTTTTCTTTGCTCAATTGGACACCATATATTGGCTGGGATAGCTTGCAGCGATACCATCTTTACCGCAACTACAACCAACAAAATAAACTCATTGCCAGGCTTTCAAACAACAACTTAAGTTACATCGACTCAGCTATATGCAACGGCGACTACGGATATTACATAGAAGCAGTAAAAGGATTGGAAACACGCAACAGCCTAAGCAACAGCGTGGCACATGAAGTAGCCTACAACTACAAGTTGGATCCACTAAAATTGCAATTGGCCACGGTAGAAAGCAATGGCGTACAGTTGCGTTGGGCACAAGGTCGTTTGCGTAATACCACAAATTATTTCATCAACCGAAAAGCACTTTCGCGGCCCGATGTGTTTCAAACCATTGCAAGACCCGGCGACACCACAAGTTTTCTTGATGCGCACGCCTTTACGCAGCGCGAAGCCTATGCCTACACCGTTCAGGCACACGATTTTTGCGGAAACACTACGGCATCAAGCAATATAGCCACCAGCATTTTCCTAAGCAGCAGTATTGAAAACGGCAACTTTTGCTTGCATTGGAACAAATACGAAAACTGGGAGGCCGATGTGCTGAACTACCGAATTGAGAAAAGAACCGAAAGTGGCCGGTTTGAAAAACTTGCAGAGGTGGAACCTTGGGCAACACAATTTACCGATACAACTGCCTTTTTGAACAACAGCGAACAAGCTACCGAATACCGCGTAATTGCCATTGAAAAAATTGTAGGAAGCCACCAACAAGACAGCAGCTACTCCAACACCATAAAACTGCTGCCGGTGCCTACCTTTTTTGTACCTACTGCATTCAGCCCAAATAATGATGGCATCAACGACTTGTTTGAAGTGAAAGGAGCGGGCATATTGTGGCAAGACAGCATTACCACTTTCAATGTAAATGCCCTGCGTATATACAACCGTTGGGGGCAACTCGTTTTTGAATCGCAGGATGTGGGAAAAGTCTGGGACGGCACTACAAACGGCAAAACCTGCGCGGAGGGAAACTATGCCGTGGTGCTGTTTTTACGCGGCAAAAACCAGGAAATACTTTCGTACAAAGGAACCCTTCAGCTTATCAGGTAGGTTAACACTCATTTGGAGTAGATTTGAGCCAACAGCAATTTGAACTCAAAAAAGCACAAAATGAAAAGCGATTATTGGAACGTATCTGACGAGCAGGTGATTGAAAAAACCGGTAAAAACCTATCGGAATGGCACAAGATTTTGGGTGATTTTGATTCGTTGAATAAAAAGTCAAATGACATAGTAAAGTACTTACAAACTGAATTTGACGTACCTCGATATTGGGCAAGAACCCTGACTACAAGATTTATCAAAGAGCGAAATGGTGAACTTTGAGTTTGAAGATTAAACCCCTATTGAATCTTGCCGGTTGGGTAGTTTGCATCATGGTCAAGGCGTTTAATGGTGAAATAGTAACTCAAAGAAATGTAATAAGCTTGGGGCGATGACGCGCCGTTACACCCAACACCGCACAGGGTAAAATGATGCAAAACTCTTATTCAACGTAAAAAAAAACGGCTTACTTACAATTGGCATCCTTCGTCTTACAGCAACCGGCCAAGGCATCAAAAGCCTCTTTGTCGGCGGGTAGCTCATCAGCCGCATAGCCCAGCAGGGTGATCTTTTTCTTAATCTCTTCCAAAGTAGTTTGCTTCGGATTGAATTTTACATAAATCTCGTTTTCATCAAGATTGAAGGTAATTTTCTTGATCCCTTTTTCATATATCAATCCGTTGCGGATGTTGTCTTCGCACATTTGGCACACCATAGAACTCTTGATGGTAGCCGTTTGGGTTTTGGCATAAACCACCAAGCCAATGAGCAGGAATCCAAAAATCAACAGTTTGTTTTTCAATGTATTATTCATGGTTTTTGATTTTATATAAGATTTAAAAATGCGTGTATCGGACCCCAAGATACACCATGCGTCCGTAAATAGGTGCCCACACATTGGCGGCATCAAAAGAAGGGTCAAACGGACTTTGTGCCGAAATTATTGGATTCTTTTGTTTGAACCCACTCAGGTTTTCACCGCCCGTATAAATTTCCAGCCCATTGTAGCGGAAAGTAATTTGTGCATTAAAGCGCCAAAACGCACAAGGCATTTCAAAATCGGGGTTATTTACGGTGGCGGCTATGCGTCCGGGGTTGGTGCGCAGCGCCGTAGCATCAAAACCCCACATGCGGTTGGGCGTGTTGTAAGCCGCATTGAGCAGCCATTTGTTTTTTGCCACAAAAGGCAATGAACGCAATTGGCCACTGCTGTAAGTGGTTTTCACATCCTGTATTTTGTACGAGGCACGCACATCGAGCCCGCGCAGCAGTTCGTAGTTAACCTCAATCTGTGCCACCGAGGCGAATGAGCGTCCGTTGAGGTTGTAAAAACTCAGGGTTTGGGCACTTGCATCCATGTCCATCACCATCATATTCACAAACTCCGTGTGGTAAGCATCAAGGGTAATGCTGCCTTCTCTGCCTGACAAAAGCACATCCCAAACCAGGCTTGTTCCGGTATTCCATGCCTTTTCCTGAATCAGTTTGGTGGGTATTACTATAGTGCGCGAACTCACCATTACGCGGCTGTTGTCAACCAACATATTGGGTGTGCGTCGCCCGGAACCACCGGTGTAGCGCCAGGTGAGGTTGCGCCTCAGTTTGTAACGCAAATGCAAGCGGGGTGTCACAAAAGCACCAAAAAGATTGTGGTAGTCAAGCCTGCCGCCAATTATTGAGGTAAAACGAACATTGGGGTGGTAGGTATATTCAGCAAAAACCCCCGCCGATTGCTCGGTACGTGCGCGGTTTATTTGGTATTGGTTTAGTTGGTCGTCGAGCTTTTCTACGTATTTATCAATAAAAAAACCGGCACCCGCTTTTATCAGGTGGTTGCGGTTTATCACCTCATCCTGAAAAATGACATTGGTGTACCAGTAATTATTGGTTCCGTCGTAAAACTTGAGTCCGTAAACAGCATCTTGGTTATAGTAAGAAAATTTGTTGATGATACCCAAACTTCTTTTCGGGTGTTCGTCATTCGGCAAAAAACCCAGCTTTGCGTAGGCTTTCAAGCGGTTTTGACGCACGTTCATACCCCAGGGATTCAACATGTTATGTTCTTGCATGGGGGTGTATCCCATTTGTCCGCCCAGGCGTCGCTCGGCCAATAATTCCACTCCAAACTGGCTTTCAATCTTGTCGTTGTAGTACATCCATCGGTTGGTGAGCGTTACCTGATTTTGCCTTGGCACATCAAGAAAACCATCCTCGTTGGCATCAATACTTCGGTCCATGGAGTTGGTGTGGAACATAACCAGTGTGTTCAACTTGTCGCTAACCCTGAACTGCCCGTTGAGCGAAGTTTCAAAACGCCCCATACTATTTGAATAGCCATTGAAATGAAAACGCGGGGCACTGTGCGGTTTCATGAGCTCTACATTTATTTGACCGGTTATTGACTCGTATCCATTTACCACGCTGCCCACCCCTTTGGCCAGTTGTATGGATTGTATCCACGGGCCCGGAATAGCCGAAAGCCCAAAAGAAGAGGCGAGTCCGCGCACATCAGGCATGTTTTCAATGGTTATGAGCGAATACACACCATCGAG
Source organism: bacterium (assembly GCA_016124515.1). Lineage (GTDB taxonomy): Bacteria > Bacteroidota > Bacteroidia > CAILMK01 > JACPUW01 > JACPUW01. The sequence goes on along the minus strand of WGNN01000138.1, from coordinate 25,857 downwards.
CCCCAGCATGCGCACTTTTCGCGCACCGGTAATGGCATCGGCAAAATTGACATCAACGCTGGCATTGGTTTCAAAGCTCTCGCTCAGGTTGCAACAGGCCGCTTTTTTCAGTTCCTTTTGGCCAAGCCGCTCCAGCAGCAAAGGCTCCATCGACAGGATTTCCTTTCCGCTTCGGTGGCCTTCAATGGTTACCTCTCCCAGTGTTTGGTCGGGTTCAAGCTCTATCACCAGTGGGTTTTGTATTTCAGACTTCGGTATTTCCAGTGTCAGGTAGCCCACAAAACTTACCACCAGCACGGTATAGGCGCTACTGTCGGGCAGGCTAAAACGCCCTTCGGCATTGGTGGTGGTTCCCACCGTGGTGCCTTTCCAATAAACATTGGCTCCCGCGAGCGCCTGCTTTTCGTGCTGTACCACCCCGCTTACAAGGCCTTGTTGTGCGCTTGCCGCAGTGGTCAAAAACAACAGAAATACAGCTATTATGTTAAGTTTCATCTATTATTCAGTTCCAAAACACGTACAAGAAAACAGCCATCAGGTGTATTTCACCTTATGTATATCAGGGCTTTAACGCTAAAAATGGTTTCCAATATCTGCTTAGAGGGCCTCTTCTTCGTTTCTGGTACGCTTCAATTTGCAAAATTACTCCAATAGCGCTGATTGCTTCACATACTGTCATTTACAAAATCAATAATTAACATACCTATTGGCAGAAAATGAGCTGCTTTGGACCAAAACAACCGCACTTTGTAAAGCGCTACTGCGCATGAAGTTGATGAAACTGACCGTTACAAGAATCACGAAATTGTTGGCTTTATATAAGCGGCACCAATTACTTTGCAGCAAAGATTTTTGATGGATATTAAAACCGAATTGAAAATAGGCTTCTGGATGGCCTTTGCCATGTTTATTTGGTGGATAGGAGAATATTTGCTTGGAATTCAGGGCGAAAACATGCAATACAAAACCATGAGTATGTTGCTTTCAAACACGCTTGTGATAGTAATTGGTTGCTACATGGCCATGCGTGCAGCCAAGTTCAAAACCCCGGCAAACGACTTGAAATACGGCACACTTGCACTTTCGGCAGGTGTTACTTTATTGGCAGCCTCGGTACTTGTGCTTGTGCTTTCCTCTATCTTCTACCATTTTGTAAACAGCGGCTACACCGACTATATGGTGCAAAAACAAATGGCCAAACAAGACCCCACCACAAGTGTAGAAGAACTGACCAAAAGAGAAGAAATGTACCACGCCGTGTTTGCCCCGGGCAGTATGGGCATGGCCAACTTTTCAAACATGGTAATGCTGGGTTTTTTCATCATTCTCATTGAAGCTTTGGTCGTATTAAAATTGCCACTAGGTGCTGCAACTAAAAAACCTTAGCGAGCCCTCCCTGCTTGTCGATTTGCAAAAAGTGCGTGGCAATATTGCCCGAATGGCTGAAAAATGCCACAAGCACAAGCTCATTTTCCAGCCGCATTTCAAAACCCACCAATCCATACAAATAGGTTGCCTTTTTAAGGAAGCCGGAGTTAATGCAATCACGGTTTCTTCGCTCGCAATGGCCGAGTACTTTGCAGCTGACAACTACAGCCACATCCATTTGGCTATGCCGCCCATTGCCTCGCAGGCCGCCCGTTTGCAACAGCTTGCGCGAAAGACCAATTTGAGCGTAAACATCTCGTGTACAGCGCATTTACAAGCTTTAAAAAACACCGATGGCATTTCGGTGTTCATAGACCTTGACCCCAACTATGGCCGTACGGGAATTGACATTGCCAACCACAACCTTATAGCCGCCTTGGTTGATGAAGTAGAACAATCAACACATGATATGGCGGGTTTTTACGTGCACAACGGCACTACCTACCAACAGCCGGGGGCCACCAAACAGCTACACCAAAACGCATTGAAGGCTATTGTGCTCTTACGCGAAAAGCTGTCATACAACGGACCGGTTTATTTTGGCGATACCCCCGGTTGCTCCACGGCCCAAAGTTTTGAAGGCATAAGCCACCTGACCGCGGGCAATTTTGTGTTTTACGACCTGATGCAAGCGCAGTTTGGCAGTTGCAGCGAAGAAGACATAGCTGTGTGCATGGCTTGCCCCATAGTTGAAAAACACCACGAAAAACAACAGATTGTCATTCACGGCGGAGCGGTTCACTTTTCCAAAGAACAATTGATTTCCCCGAGCCAAACAGCCCATTTTGGTCAATTGGTGCATTTGCATAATGAGGGTTGGAGCACCTTGCAGCCCAACTGCCACCTCATCTCACTTTCGCAGGAACACGGCATTATGCAGTTGAGCCAATCAGTTTTCAACAGCTGCCAAGTGGGCGATTTTGTTGGGGTATTGCCCGTTCATTCATGCCTTACCGCGCACAGCATGGGCAAATATGTTAGTTTTGACGGCGAAAGCATCCGTACCATGAATTTATAAAGAGTTCACAGGATTTAACAACTCATTTTAGCGGTTTTGCGTTATCAAATTTTAAAATTCCACCCGATTTGAAATACCCATTCATGAAACGTAAATATATTGTGCCTTTTACCCTCCTCATTTTGCTCATTGGTGCATGGACCTATGCGAGCCAGCACCAGCAGAGCAGGTACCGTGTAAAAGCACTTGCCGACGAAGCCATTATATCTGAAATAATGGTGAATTTGCTCAACAACGACCACTACAGCTCCAAAACGGTAAACGACGAAGTTTCGGAATTTACCTTCAACAAATACCTGGAAAACCTGGACTACAACAAACAATACTTTTTGCAGGAAGACATTGATGCACTGGAAAAATACAAGTACAGCATTGATGACGAATTGAAAAACGGCAAGTTGGAGTTTTACTTTGAGGCGGTGGAGCTGCTATATAAACGCCTTGACGAAGTGGAAGAGCTGACCCCCGGCTTGTTTGACAAAGCCTTCGACTTTACAGTAAGCGAAAGCTTTGAAACCGACCCCGACAAGCGCAGCTATTTCAAAAACAAAGAAGAAAGACTCAAATACTGGCAACAATATGCCAAATACATGGTGATGAGCCGCTTGGCCAACAAAATAGACAAGCAGCAAAAAGACGAGGAGAAAGCCGAGAAACGCGGAGAAGCATTTGAAGCAGAAAGTGAGGAAGACATGGAATCAAAATCGCGCGAGCAGATTTTGGAAAACCTGGAAACCCGCTACAAGCGCCGCAAGGAAATTGACGACGAAGACCAGTTTGCGGTGTTCATAAACAGCCTCAATGCGGCTTTTGGCCCGCACACCGAATACTTTCCACCGCAGGAGCGCGAAAATTTTGAAATGCGCATGACAGGCCGCCTTGAAGGCATTGGTGCACAGCTGATGAAAGAAAACGAATACATCAAAGTGGTGTCTATAGTGCCGGGCAGCGCCTCGTGGCGTCAGGGCGATTTGAAAGAAAATGACCTGATACTGAAAGTAGGCCAAGCCGATCAGGAACCGGTGGATATTGTGGATGCCACCATGAAAGACGCCATAAGCCTGATACGCGGACCCAAGGGAACTGAAGTGCGCCTGACCGTGCAAAAACCCACCGGCGAAATCAAGGAAATATCCATAATACGCGATGTGGTGGTGCAGGAAGAAACCTATGCCAAATCGGCTTTGATAACCAACAGCAAAACCAAGCACAAAATAGGCTACATCTACCTGCCCAGCTTTTACTCAACCTTTGGCGCCAAGGAAGGACGCGAAAGTGCGGAAGATATAAGAAAAGAAGCCCTTCGCCTGAAAGCCGAAAATGTATCGGGCATTATACTCGACCTGCGCAACAACGGCGGCGGCTCACTGCAAGACGCGGTGGATATGGCCGGCCACTTTTTTGAAAGAGGCCCCGTGGTACAGGTGAAAAACGAAAACCGTCCGGCACGGGTATATGGCGACCGCAATGCCGAAGTGGCTTATGATGGTCCGCTCATTATCATGGTCAACAACTTCAGCGCATCGGCAAGCGAAATTTTGGCCGCCGCGCTAAAAGACTACGACCGCGCTGTGGTGGTGGGTAGCCACACCTTTGGCAAAGGCACCGTGCAAACCATGCTCGATTTGAACCAATTCGTTTCAGAAAATGCCATTCCCACCCGCCCGCTTGGATCCGTAAAAATTACCATCCAGCAATTCTACCGCATCAACGGCGCATCTACCCAGCTCAAAGGCGTGCATCCGCACATTTACCTGCCCAACGAATATGGCTACATGGAATCCAGCATCAAGTCGTACGAAAATCCACTGCCCTGGGATTCTATATCGCCGGCTGTGTATAACAAATGGACCGAAAACCACTACAACATAGCCAAACTGCGCAAAAACAGCGAAAAACGCGTGAGCAAAAGTGCGGTTTTCAACGAGGTGGTAACACGCAATGCAGAGTATAAAAAGGAACGCGATGAAACACAGGTTTCGCTGAAACTGGAAGACGAACTGGCCGAGCGCAAAAAATTTGAAGACAACAACAAAGAATTCAAAAACCTATTTACACCCGACGAAACCCTAAGCTTTGTGAGCTTGCAGGAGTACATGCCCGAGGATGGCGAAGATGTGATTAAAGAGAAAAAGGAACGATGGGAAAAACAACTGAAAGAAGATTTTTATCTGGCGGAAGTACTGCTGATAATGGAAGACATGCTGCACTAGCCACGCGCAATTGCCCCAGATTAATTAGCCACGCAAAGCCATTGGCTGTTATATTTGTTTCATGCGCTTAGTTAGCCTTTTACTACTGTTGGTTTCTGCCGCCGCACAGGGGCAGGAAATGATTTGGAGTACGCCCCAAAAAATAACCAACCATACCTTCTACACCAATATATTGGGCGAAAACCACAGCGGTATTTATTATTTCCAGACCTCGAAAAACGAACGCGACCGCCACATATTAATAACGGCATTGCGGCAGGATATGAAACTGCGCACGCGCAAGGAGTTTTTGCAAAACAAAAGCGAGAGCATGGAAAAACTGGTGCTCTTCGACAATTGGATTGCACTTATTTATTCGGTACGCGAGCGAAATTCGGGCGAGGTGTTGTTGAAAGCGAAAATGCTGGATCCCGACTTAAACCAAATCTCTGAAGACAAGCTCATACTTACCAAAAAGACCGACGACCACCGCACCGATTTCTTTAAGGTATATCCTGCACGCGACAGAAAAAGTTTGCTGATAACCGTGGCTAAAACCAGCGATTCTATGTACAACAACCTGGAAATGCTGGTACTTGACAACAACTGCAAAGTGCTGAAAAAAGACCTGCTGACCATAGACTTTGAGCAGGATTTTGAGTTGGCGCGCCACCGCTTTGTCAACAATGAGTATTTCTGTGTGCTTTCATACACCCAAAAAGATGGCCTGCTGAAAAGGGAAAAATTTAAAATACTGCTTGAGAAAGACCTGACCACCGGCAAAACCTACCTGCACAAGTTGTATGGCGATAATTTTATTACCAATCACGGACTTTTCAGTTTTGACAACAAGACCAAATCGTTCAATTTTACCTCCTTTTACTACGAAGAAGACACCACCAAACCCATAGGTTTTTTCCAATACCAAATATTTACACAGCAAGACAGCGCCAAACAGCGGCAGTTGGCTTTTCATCCGGTTTTTATGAACGAAATATTTGGCCGCGCCAGAAACAACAACGACATGAAAACGCTCTACCTGATGAAAACGGTGAAGCGAACCGATGGGGGTGATATTTTTATATGCGAACGCCGCGAAATAGATGAACAACAACTGGACGATGTATCGATGTATGGCGTGCAGCAAACCTATGTAAGGTATTACTATTATTATTATGAAATATCGGTATTGTCCATCAACCCCGATGGCTCACTTGATTGGCATAAAGTAATAAAGAAAGAACAGATTTCGCTCAACGACGAAGGTTATTATTCCTCATTCGGCTGTCAGGTAACCGACGATCGTTTGTATTTCATTTACAACGATTTGTCGCGCAAATCGAGCAATGTGCTTATTTATGAAGTAAATCCTGATGGGCAAGGCGAAGGCGATATTTTTATTCGCGGCAGCGAACTCGATGGCTATGCCATTCCCAAAGAATCGATCCAAATATCATCCTCAGAATTTTTGGTGCCGCTCATAAAACTGCGCGAAGGTTTTACTTTGCTCAAAATAAGGAGTTGACATGTTTAGTGGGGCAAAGGCATTTATTGTTGTTATTTTCTTGGTAACGGGGACATTCTTTTCAGCAAAGGCACAAGTCAAAGACTTCACAAACGATTTGATTGGAGTACCACTTCAATTTTTTGAGCACAAAGATTCCATACCAAATCTGATGAAGATTGTTGACAGTTTAGCCCGAATAGACTCAAACTACTTCAACATAAGAGATACTTTCCTTGATATTAACCTTATTACAGAGCTATATTCTCATTATATGGATTGCTACCTGGTGAAAAGCTCATTAATAGACAGCGGGTTGTACGTAGTACTAAGCTTTGCCTTCAACAGATTATACGCCATCGATATTTATGCGAAAGACAACCGCAACCTCATTAAGTTTTACAAGGAGATATTTAATTATTTTGAGGACAAAACATCCGGGGAATATGCCAGAATAATCAAGGATTATACTACAAAATCTGGTTATAAGTTCTCTTTTGCAACAACCATATATGGCAAAAAATTCGCTTGGTCAAGAGGCCGCATTAAAAAAATCCGTTATTCCTACAGTATTAATTTTGAAAAAGTTCATGGCTATATTAGTCTGAATCATAAAGGAGTTGAAAGAAGAATTCCACCGTGGTGTATGACCCGCACGGTGCCAATCCTATGGCATTTGGGCTGGCCAAAAAGATTATTGTTTCGAAAAAGGCAAAACTGGAAGCGACTCAATAAGTATATCAATAGAAATGTAAAACAACTGAATTGATTTTAAACCAAAAAAGCCCGGCAATTGCCGGGCTTTTCAGTTGTTTTAGATTATGCTTCTATTGCATCAATGAGCAATGGTAATTTTCCTTGTTTCCGATTGTTGGTCGTTCATTACTTCTACATAATAAACGCCTGAGGCCAAACCTGCGGTGGGCAGTGTGATAATTTTCTGTCCTTGCAGGTTCAATTCATCAAAGTAAAATTCCTTGCCCAACACATCTACCAACCTGATACGGGTTTTCAAGGATTGGTTGCTGCCGAGTTTCACAAATACCACCTCATTGCCGGGGTTGGGATATACTTCAAAAGTGCTGAGCATGTTTACCTCTTCAAAACCGATTTTTTCTTCTACGGTAACGGTTCGCACCTGTTGCACCGCCGAGTTGCCCGATCTGTCGGTGGCATCATAGTATATTTTGTATATACCGGCCTGTTTGGTGTTTACCGCGCCGCTTATTATCAAATCCACGTCGTTGTAGTAGTTGTCGCTCACATCGGCACTGTCTTCTACGTATTTCTCATTGAATTTGAGAATAACGCTTGCACTGCCACGCAGGGTAATTACGGGAGCTTCGGTATCCACCACATTTACCACGCGGGTTACTGCCTGTGCATAGTTGCCGGCATTGTCAACCGCCGAGTAAATCACTTCGTATTGGCCCAGCCTTGCGGTATCAATATTCACCTTTACCACAATGTTGTTTGAAATATCGCCATCAAGGTTGTCGAATGCCTTGGCACCCGGATCTACAAAATGGCTGAATACTTCAAGGTCCATAGGATTGGCTCCCTGAAGCGTAATGGTAGGCAGGGTTTGGTCGGGCAGCATCACCACTTTTCGGCGCACTTCCAGTGCCTTGTTTCCGGCGGCATCGCTCACATTAAAGGTTACTTCATAGTCGCCCGCCTTGGCTGTATCTACATTGCTTGTGGTTACAATTTTGGAAGTGATGTTGCCGTCAATATTGTCCCAGGCGGTAGCACCGCTGTCCACATAACTGTAGCCCACCTCGGCAAAAACCGTTTGTGGTCCCAGCAGGCTAATTACAGGTCGGGTTTCATCGGGGCCGATAATCACGCGGTAGTCTTCAAACTCACCGTAGTCATTTGGTCCGCAAGGGTTGTTGGTATTCGAAGTAAGGCTTGTTCCCACACGCAGGCGCGTTGGTCCTTCAGCCACCGACATGGGCACTACCAGTGTATCAGTATAAACCGAAGCCGAACTATTTGGAATAACCAAGGCCGTTTCGAGCGTGTCGTCAAAATCGCCGTCTTTGTTGTAGTCAATCCATACTTTTATGTTCATGCCCGGGGTATTGGTGGTGCGGCCAATTACAATTGGATGCTTGCCACCGCGGGTTAGTTTGGTTTCGTATTGCTGCGAAAAATTGGTGTAGGTACTGTCGAAATTTGAACTGCTGTGGCTGATGCTTCCCAGCGAGAAATAAGCAATACTCAAGGCTTCAACGGCTTTTGAAAGCACCTTAGGTTTGCAATATTCATATACAATGATGTGGTCTTTTTTGAGAAGCGAATCCTCGCCAAGGAAGTTTTTCACATACAGTTTCACATCATACGTATCGGGTTTGTTAAAGAGCACCCCGATTACCGGCAGCGAATCGCCGCCAGAAGCTACTTTGAAAGTAGGCGGGTTGAACTCCCAACGCCATTCGCCGGGACCATTGGTAGAGCGGTCTTTGAAGTAAAAAATATCAGTGGTGGCCCCACGCACTTGCGACACCTGAAAACGTGCTTTGGGTTTGCCCTTGGGGTGAATAACCAAAATGTCTTTCATAATTGAATCGCTGAATTCGCAGGCATCTACCCTCAGCTCTACGGTGTAAGTGCCGTTTTTGGCGTACTTGGTGGTGGTATTTTGCAGGGTATCGTCCACTTTTCCATCGTTGGTAAAATCCCATTTCCACTTGAGGAATGGATTGCCTTTGGCATCGGTTTTATCTTGCAAAAACACCACATTGCCACCTGTATAAGCGGTATCGGGGGCACTGAAATCAATTTCAGGATTGTCAAATGGCAGCGATGACCAATCGGCAACAAAACCACTGTGGTTGGCCGGGTTGGTGCCGCTGCTGTGCACTATATACATGGCTCCCGACTTGGCCACCAAGGTTTTTGCCGTGGCCTTTGAGCCATTGGTAAATCCGCCTGAGGGATGCAGCGGGGTCCCACTTGCGTCAACACCATCATATACCCTCAGGTAATCGCCGGGACCGTAGTCAAACTCCTTGATATCGAGCAATACTTCTTTGGCACAGGGCTGTATAAGAAAATCGCAGCTTGTTGATTTGTAAGGCGCATTTTCGCCGCCGTCGTCAGTAAGTCTGCCGGCAGGTGCCACATCGTTAAACGGATACAAACAAAGTTGTCGGCGGGTTTGCACCAGTATGTATTGGTTTTTGGTTTCCTTGGTGCCGCTGCCCAGGTCGTTTGATGCGGTTAGTGAAATGCTGTAATAACCGGGTTCAAAAAACAAAATCTGCGGATTGCGGCTCTTGGCATCAGTGCCGTTTACAAACATGTAGTTGAATGGATCGGAATGCACTTCCCACTTCCAGGCATTGGGACCTTGTGTGGAGAGGTCGTAAAACTTCACCTCGTCGTTTGTATAAATTTTGGTTTTATCTGCGTAAAATTTTGCCGTAGGCACTTTGGTAGCAGAATCCACGCGCACTATGTGGTAAATGGTATCTGAGCCCGCACAGTTTACGGCCACAAAGCGCACAGTATCAACCCCTCGCTTGCTAAACAGAACCGATACAAAAGTGGCACTCGAATCGTCGTTGATGCCGTCGTTGTCCACATCCCAATAATATCGGTTGTCGGTGCCAATGTTGGTTTTGTTGGTTATAATCATGGCGCTGTTTACATAGCCCACAGAATCCGCTTGTATTTTGGCTTGTGGTTTAATGTTGGGCGAAGCTGACCAAACGAGTTTAAATCCGGTGCTATCGCCCGATGCGTCGGTTGACATTTCAACGATTACTGCTCCCAAAACCGATTTTAAGGTAGGCGGTTTGCTAAGTCCGGTAAAGCCCGGTCCGCTGTGTAGTGGCACTTTTACATTGTCGTTGGCATCGTAATCATAGATTCTCACAAAATCGCCGGCGCGCAATGAAAACTCTGAAAAGGCCAGACTAATGGGGCCTGAACATTCAGGCTGAATGAGGAAACTACACTCTTCTGAACTGCCGTAATTTCCTTTTTTGCCACCCGAATCGTAGAGCGTGCCATTGAAAAGAGGTGAACTCTGCACATCGTTTTCGCACATCACATATTCGTCGCTTACATTAATGTAGTCAATGGCGGTTTTGCTGTCTTTGCCCGCGGGGTTGGCCACTTTCAGTTTAACGGTATATTTTCCGGTAAGGGCATATTGGTGCACCGGATTTGAAGTTTCGCTTGAGTCGCCATCGCCAAATTTCCAGTTCCAAATGGTGGGGTCGTTGGTTGACAAATCCAGGAACGATACAATTTGACCGGCTTTAACCGCGGTTTGGTTGGCGCTGAAATCGGCAGTTGGTTTTTTATAGTCTTTGGTGGTAAACTGCCGCGAAATACTGTCGAGACCGGCACCATTTTCGGCAATTAGGGTTACCGTGTATTTGTGTAGCCCATTGAAGGCAATTTCAGGATTTCTGCTGCTTGATGAAGTTCCGTTGACAAAACTGTAGCTCGACGGACGCACTTTCCAGGTCCATTTATTGGGTCGGTTGGCCGATAAGTCAACCATTTCGGTGGCAGCGGTTTTGTAGGGTTCAAATGTGGCTGCGTTGAAATTGGCTATCGGTTTCAGCTCGCTTACTATTTTTATGGTTTTAATGACCGAATCTTCGCAACCACCCAAGGTGCGCACTGCCAGTTTCACCTGATAGGTGCCGCTTGTGTCGTATTTAAACTGCGGTGTAGGTCCAAAACCCGTATTCATAGGCGAAGTAGGATCACCAAAATCCCATTGCCAGAAAACGACATTGGCATTGCGCGTTTGGTCAGTAAAGGTGATATCGGTTTTTGACAAGGTGGTGTTCAAACTGAAATTAACCTGCGGATTTTCAACCGTTACTATTTTGTAGATGGTATCGGGTGTGCCGGGTTTGTTGGTATTTACCACCAACGATACTTTGTAAATACCGGCTTTGGCATACAAGTGTTTGGGATTTTGTTTGGTGGAAGTCCCGCCATCGCCAAAATTCCATTTCCACGATTTTATTGCATAAAAGGTACTGTTGTAGGTATAAGACTTATCAGTAAATTGTGTGCTGTCGCCGCTGCAAACAGTGCTGAAGTTGAAATCGGCCACGGGTTCACCATCTTCGGTAATGTAAACCGTGTAGTCTTCCACCTCTCCTATTTCCACTATTTTATCGCAGGCATTAGGCGGCAATTTCCAGGGGAAAACATCGGTTTTTGAGGCGGAAATAATGCGCATTCTAGTGGGGCCCACTTTGGCATTCGCCGGAATTTTAACCCTTGCGGTTACAGGGCCATAGGTATAGCTGGAAACCGAGGCGGTGGTAATACTGTCGAACAACACGCGCTCGTTGGCATCGTCAAAGTCGCCATCGGCGTTAAAGTCAATCCATGCTTTTGTAAATGAGTTGTTTACCCCGTTTCCTACTTCTACTGAAAGAGTTACCGAATCGCCGCGAACCACATCGGTAGTGCGGCTTGTGTAATTTGAGTAGCCGGTATTGTTCCAGGTGCTGTACAAGTTGATGGTGTTGAACTGCACACGACGAACATACACAAACATGCTTCTATTGCCCTTGGCCACGCAATAGCCCAAAGGTCTGTCGCCAGCTGGGCTCACCTGTTTTGGAATGCGCTTGGCCACTACATAAATTCCGTTGCACCGTGCGTCTATCCTACTGGTATTCAAGGCCGTTTTACGCACATCGTAGCAAAGCCAAAAATAGTTGGTTCCCTGTTTCAGGTTGGTGTTGCTGGTGAGTTTAAAATCCAGTTTTGGATTGCTTAGACTGTCAACCAAGTTGCTGGTGCTAAAATTGGGGTCTTTGCCGGTATAGTAAAGTTTGGCCCGCTTGATATCGCCCGGATCGGAGCAGCCCATCAGGCTCAGGTAAAAGGTATCAACGGTAAGCGGACTGATAACGCCATCGGAATTGGTGGTCACATCAATGCGCATAATGTCGTTGTCGGCGCTGCCAATTTCCACCTCGTCAAAATTGTTCTGCACCACTTCCACATTTTCAAAAAGCTGGATGTTGGGTTTTACTATGACTATAGAATAGTCTTGAAAATGTTGCGACCAATCTATAATGAGTTTGTTTATGTCGTCGGGTCGGCTGTTGTTGCAAGGGCTGGGTATTTTGTTGCCAAAAAGCGTACCCACGCGCATTCTTGTATTGCCAAGCACGGCATTTTTGGGAATGGTGATGGTGGTTGAGTAGGTGTGATCGCCTTTGTTGGCTTCGTCGGTTTTTGAGTAAATTCTTTCAGAGTTTTCGAATACACCGTTTTGGTTATAGTCAATCCAAATGGCAAAAGTTTGTGGATTGGCGCCATTGCCCAAAGCCAGGTTGAGTGGGTATTTGCCCGTTTGTGTGAGCCTGGCGGTATCTGATTTGGAAAAATCCTGGTAAATGGTGTTGGTGTAAACGCTGGTGGGTTCTGCTGTTTGCCGGTCAATTTCGCCCAAAGCCACGCGCAAGATGTGCGTATAAAATGGAGTAGGCTGGCTGGTGGTAGGATTGCCCTTGCCCGAGTACTTGGGCGTGCAATAACCTGATGCCTGTGCATTGGCCAAATTGAACGTAAAAAAAACAGCTAGAAATAGGAGTAGTAATGGTTTCTGCTTCATAGGAAAGGAGATTTAAAATCCAAGATAGGGATTTTAACGAAACCAGCAATTTTTAGACGAGAAATAAAATAGTTGAGTGGCTTGAAAATAAGTTGGTTATCGGCTGATGACCAGCTTTTGTGTGGCTTTAAACGCGCTTCCTTCGGCTTTTACCAAATAAATGCCACTTGCCAGGCCGCCCAAATCAAACTGACACCTGAAGGCATTGGTACTGTTGCTATAAGCTCTTGCCACTTCTTTGCCCAACTCATTATAAACCGCCACCCATACGGTTTCGCTGCCGGTAGGCAGTTGCACCAAAACCTTGTTGATGGCAGGATTGGGATACACTGTCATGCTTCCGGCCTCCGCTTCATCAATGCCATTGGGTTCCTGCACCACAATATACCGGCTTACACAGGTGCCGCCGTTACCCGACGAATCGTGGGGACAATATTCGAAATAATAGGTTCCGGGCAATTGGGTGTTTACATTGTTGCGGGTGCTGTACCAAAGGCCACTGCCCTTCCAGTAGTTGTCGTACAAATCAACTCCGGCATCATTATAATCCTGCCAGCGTTTCACAAACACCATTTCGTCGCCACGAAGAATTGCTGTAGGGGCCACCTTATCAGTAACCCAAACCACCCTTGTGGCGCTGCTTGTATTTCCGGCTTCATCGGCAACGGTATAAATCAAATCGAAAAAACCCAATTGCGTGAGTTCATCGCCCTTGTTGAGTGTAGCCAATAATGAACCCGATTTACTAAGGCTCAATTCTGAAAAACTGTTGTAGTTGTCATTCGTCTTCACGCCCCAATCGTAGAACTTGCTGCCCACTGCTGCTTGTACAGTGTCGGCATTGAGCAGTGAAACCACAGGTGCTATGCTGTCATAAACCACCACTGTGCGGGTGGCAGGTGTAGAAATGTTTCCACTTTCATCAGAAACCACATATTGCAGATTGTAAGTACCTGTTTCATTTACATTTACCTTGCCGCTTACCAACACTTGCAAGGCCTTGGCAACAGTGTAGTTATCACTTGCTTTCAGGCCTTCATCTACATATTTTTCAAACACCGGTAGCCAAACGGTATCACCCCCTTCAAGCGATTCAATTACAGGTGGTATCACATCCACCACCAAAACCGATCGTTGGAGTTTGGCAATATTACCTTTAGCGTCAGATGCCCAATAATGCACAAATCCTTCGCCCAATTTTGATGAATCTACTGATGAAGAAACCTTTGTTTGCACGGTTCCTGAACAATTGTCAACTGCGGTAAAACCTTTGTCGTGGTAGCTTTCAAATACAGCGAGCGTATCAACCAGCGGGCCATTCAACAGTATTTGCGGAGCGGTGGTATCGGGTTGCACCACCACTTTCAAAATGGAATAGCTGGTGTTTCCGGCTTTGTCGGTTCCGGCAAAATGCAAGTCGTAGGCGCCAGTGTCGGCAGTATTTACTAATCCGGCATAAGCTGACACCAAAAATGTATCATCTACATTGTCAACCGCAAACGCTTTGGGTGTTTTCCAATTGCTGCATTGTTGGGTGAAAACCGTTAATGGGCCCGACTTTGTTTTGCCTTCCCACTCAAAATAGATTTCAGGCGGGGTTTCGTCGCGTATGAATTCAATGGTATAATCTTCGTATTCTCCAAAAATATTGGGGCCACATGCCTTATTGGATTTGTTTGAAATATTGACCCCCACGCGCATGGTGGTTTTGCCAAGAAGCGCCGATTTTACACGGAACCTGAGGGTATCTGCCAATTTCATATCAGGGCCTGAAAATGCTACTTTTTCGGTGTTTTCATCAAAATTTCCATCTTGGTTAAGGTCAATCCAAACCGCGCGGTTGATGGCGTTTACAGGATTTGCTGCACGTTCTATTATAATTGAAGCACTGCTGCCCACTTGCAGTTTTGCCGCCACGCCCGAAGTATAATCGGTGTAGGCTGCCACTCCGGTAGCTGTTTTATTGTCTATTTCTCCCATTTTTACCCGGCTTATACCCACATCGCTGTTGAGAAAAGCTACAGAAGGCCTGCACACATCCAATACATGGAAATAGCAGTATTTGGTAATGGAATCTGTACCGGCAAGGTTTGATACCCACAAGGTAACATGGTAGCAACCGGTATCCTGAAACACAACTTTCGCGTTGGGCGAATTGGCATCAAAACCTTTGGCATACACCACATTGTCAGGTTCAAAGCGCCACTTCCAAGAGGTGGCACAGTTGCTGCCCATACCGCTGGAATTTTGGTAAACCGTAACCGGCACTCCTTTTCGTGCGTTGGTAAAAGGTGAGTTAAAATCCGCAATGGGGGTTTTCAATGGTTTGGCCACCATCACTTTGTGCGAATCGATGGAAGAACCAAAGCAGTTTTGCACCAGCAATTTGATGGTGTAAACTCCTGATTTCGAAAAATTGAAGCTTGCCGCCGAATCGGATGAAAGTACTTCGGAACCGTTGTTTACAAACCACAAGTACTTGTTTTGGAAGCCGGAAGAAAGGTTTTGCGGAAACACATCCACTCCTTTGCAAACGGTATCGGGCAAATCTATTTTGGCGAGGGGTGCTTTGCCAATAAATTTTTCGCCCTGCCACTCCAACTCAAAACCGGGAGCACCCAAGTGACTTTGGGTTAGAAATTCAAAGTAGAACTTTCCGCTCAATGACCACAAAGTGTCTTTGAAAAAGGGTGCTGTGCTTTTGCCGTTGATCCCATTTTTATAATAATAATTGTAGGTATGCAAAGGTGGAGCAGTGTTGTCTTCGCCATCGTAGATGCGCAGGTAATCTCCGGGTGATAAGTCTAATGACTTAAATACAATATGCAGGTTTTTTACGCATGGACTTATTAGAAAATCACAATTGTAATTTGCTCCGCCGGCATAGTCTTCGTTTAGCCCGCCCGGATCGCTCAAAGTGCCATATTGCACCATTGAAGAGGAATTTCCTGAGCACATGGCTACTTGGTCCTTTACCACGATATAATCTGCTTTGCACAGGCTGTCTTTTCCTTTGGCATTGGCTGCACTAAGGCAAATACTATAACTGCCCGGTATATTGAAAACCAATTGTGGATTGCGCACAGTTGAATCAGAGCCATTTATATACACATAAGTTTTTTCTAATAATCCGCTCACCTTATTTCTAATCCAGGCAGGTGATATTTTCCAATTGAAATGATCAGGTCCGTTGGTTGACAAATCGGTGAGTGTGGTTTCTTCGCCAATTGAAAGTACGGTTTTGCGAATGGCAAAATCAACAACAGGCGCCTTTCGTGCTGTATCGGCTATTATGGTTTTGCTAAACGAATCTTTGCCCCCGCAGTTTTCGGTAACGAGCATAATGGTATGTGTGCCTGCCTCGCTCATGGTAAGGTGCAGGTGCAGGCTTTCTGATACGAGCTTTTTGTCAAGATACCATTTGTAATTCGCCATTTCGCTTATATCGGCTGAATTGAGTATTTGGTACGGGCTGTTTAGGTAGAGCGTATCGTCAACCGCAAAAAACACCGAAGGTTTCGGTGTGGCATAGCCCGACTCAAAAGCACCTAAACTCGGAGAAATATCGCAGCGTTTGTTTTGCTTTATGTCTTTTGAAATCCCAAGCGGATAACCTCTAGGTGATTCGGCATTTTTGCTGAGATTGAGATTTGATGCTGACAAAAACAAGGGTTTCTTGCTAACCGAGTGTTTATTGAATTGCACATTGCCTTTGGCCCAATTGCCCAATGTATTGTGCAAACTGCCATCGTACGACACACTGCCTGACAATGTATAATAATTATTATAATCAAATGAGGTAAATGTAGCCTTGTTGAGCACAGCAATTACTGCAAAATCGATGTTTGAATTGTCATAAAATATATTGTTTCTCACATCGAGATTGTAACATTCGGTAATGCGGATGGTAGCGGGAGCCTGATAGCCATAGGCACTGTTGCCTTTTTGGTTGGGAGCACTAAACAAGATGGAGTTGTGCCAAATAGCCCAGTCATCGGCGCCGGATTGCAAATCAATTGCACTTGGATTTTGCGAATTGCCCGAATAGCTGCAAGTGCCTGCCACCATATTGTTGATCATTTGTGGCCGAAGGTTTGCCGAAGCCGAACGGTTTTTATCAAGCACAAAAGCCGCCAAACCATAGTCAATTACCACATTGCCCAACAAATAGCTAAGCAAACAGCCTTGTTCGTAGTAGGCGGTGGCGTAGTCAGAAAGGGCATTGGTTATGGTATTGTAAGCCACATAGCTGCTGTCGGCATTGCGAATGGATATTCCATAACCGCGGTAATCTGTAATGAAATTATTCATCAACCTAATGGCAATAAGCGGATTGGCAGTTGAATATCCTTGAAAGTACAAACCTGAGTAGTACCCGGAAATTTCGCAATTGCTCACTTGGATATTGCTTGCACCCGTGCCGCTGTAAAAACTATAGGGGTTGGTGGCTGCTACTCCCGCCGATTGACTTCCTGTAGCGGTAGTACTACTTATTTTGCAATGGCTTATGCTAATGTGCCGGCAGTTGTTGACCAACCTAATGCCCTGCATACTGCCTGATGCGGTGGACTCGATATGCAAGTTTTGAAGTTTTACGTAGGTCAATCCACGCAGTTCTACGGTAGCAGCGTCAACATAGCTATTGCCTGCAAAATAGATGGATACGCTATCAGCATCAATCCCATCGATGGTAAGTGTGGCATCAGGACTACTGCCTATAATTTCGTCTATAAGCAAATGCGTGTTGTAGTTGCCCGGAGCTATTTTGAAGGTAGTATGACCGGCCAAACCACAATGGAGTTTGCCAAAGGCTGCTTGTAGGGTTTTGAAATTGTAGGGCCCACTTCCGTTGGCATCTATGGTATAAGTACCTTTTAGTCCGCTGCACAATTGCAAGCGCATTTCATCTTTCACATCGGGATCGCCTGATACGCTTTGGTCTATTTTTACCCGTAATTGAAAACTTCCTGCGCTGCCCGGTCGCCATTTTTTGGCAAACTTGAATTGGTACTTTTCGCCGGGTTTCAGCAGTTTTATACTGTCTATTTCTTTTACATAGGTTTTTCCTGAGTCGGTTGAATAGGCAAACACCACCGCCTTGTTGTTGATGGCGCCGGTTCCTTGGTTGACGAGGGTGATTTCAACAGTATTGGCGGCACCTACGGTGAGCGGACCTGTTATTTCGTAAATATCCAAATCCTGGTTTGCCAGCCAAAACTCGTTGCAGCCTATGTCGTATTTTTTATCCTGTGGATTGGGTCTTCTGTTGCCGTCTATGTCATAGAGCACATCTACAGCCACGCCCAAATTGTTGAGCCCCGGAGCAAAGCTGCGCAGGTTTCGCTCCCCTCGATAGGCCGGATCAACTTGTTGGTTGTGTACGTGAAAAACGCCATTTCCTTTACTTAAATCGCTGAAATTTGTATAGGCTTTGGTTTCGAAATAGGCGTAGGTGGCGCAGTTTTGAAAATAGAGGTTGTTGTAGTCAAAAGCCGCTATTTGACCTGTAGAAGTCGTATTGATGTAAATACCGTATTTGGCGCCTTCGCATTTTATTGAATTATTGAGCCATTCGTGGCCTTTGCCATTGTCAACATACACGGCACTTCCGTTGGCATAATCCGTACTAAAATCAATAGAGTTATTATAGTATTTACAATTAATCGTATTGCTATTGCTGATGGCATAGTAATACGAATTGCCAATCATATTGTTATAAATAAGGTTGGTATCGTTGGCCGAAGAGAAGTTGCTGTTTGAAATAAGTATTCCATAGTAGCCACTCCAAATTTTGTTATTTAATAAATGAACCTTGTTGGTATAATTTAAATACACCGGATATCCGTAGGCGGCTGATGCAAATGAGTCGATGTAGCAACCATTAATAGTAAGCTCACGAGCGTAATTACCATAAATGCCGAAATAATTTTGGTTATTGAAATCACATTCCAATACCTGCAGGTTTTGCACCGGAGTGGTGGCAGCGCCCGAAATGTACATACCGTAGTAGCCACTTTGTACCACACACTGCGAAAAAGTAATATTATTTGATTGGGATATGTAGGTGTTAAAGCCAAAGTTATTAGACTTACAATTGAAGCGGCAGTTGGCAAAAGCCACACTATCGGCCCCCAGTTTCAGCAATACATTGTAGTAGGTCCCCTTGTATTCGTTTTCGATGGTCATATTTGAAAAAAGCAGGTGGGCGGCACCACTTACAGTAAGCGTTGCAGCATTGCTTTGCGAGAGTAGCTTCACCTCATGGGGCGATTTTCCATCAAATGTGATTTGGTTTTTGGCCGAAGTACCCTTGATAGCCGCTACGTTGAACGAGCCCACATACACACCCTTGGCAATTGAAAAATGTACCGGTCCATCGACACCCTTTTTTTGGAGTTCGTCAAGGGCATCAGTAATAGAAGCAAAATTGCGAGCGCCCTTGCCCCCGGCATCAATGGTGTAGCTACCACTAAGCTGGGCCAAAGCGGGTACTGCATACAACAGGTGCAGCAGGCCAAAAAAGGCCCATATCACACGTTTTGACACTCTCATTCTCAAATAAAACCTTAAACTACAAGGATTTGAAAACCCTTGATGTGGTAAAAATAAAAAAGTTTTTCACTATTGCATCAACCTGATGTAATACAATATTTCGAATCCGCAACAAATGACCCACATCAGAAATGCGCAAATACCTTTAAAACTTCATTTCACACAGCTTGAAGGCAATTATTGCAAGGCTTTCTACTTTCGCAGAAATTTTTTAAAAATGTCATCCACCAATACCGCCAAAGGCACCCGCGATTTTTCGAGAAACGAACTAGCCAAACGCAACTACCTTTTTGATGTAATAAAGGACAGCTTTACCCGGTTTGGCTTTGCACCACTCGAAACGCCCGCTATGGAAAATATTGAGACCTTGACCGGAAAATACGGCGATGAAGGCGATCAATTGTTGTTCAGAATCCTGCGTTCGGGCGACTTTTTAAAGGATCTTGAACCTGAAGATTTAAGCCATGAGCAAGCGAAAAAAATCCGCTCGGCCATAGCCGACAAAGGGTTGCGCTACGACCTTACCATACCTTTTGCCCGTTTTATAGCCAAAAACCACGCCCAACTGGGGCTGCCCTACAAGCGTTTTCAAATACAGCCGGTGTGGCGCGCCGATAGACCTGCACGTGGCCGCTACCGCGAGTTTTATCAATGCGATGCGGATGTGGCCGGCACTACTTCGCTGCTCAGCGATACGGAATTTATACTCATAGTAGATGATGTTTTCAACCGTTTGAAATTGCCCACATCGGTTTATAAGCTCAACAACCGCAAGGTATTGGCGGGTTTTGCCCAAACCCTGCAACGCGCCGATGCCATGACCGATATGACCGTGGCCATAGACAAGCTGGATAAAATAGGCATGGAAGGCGTGGAAAAAGAGCTTGCTGCCCGCGGCTTTAACAATGAAGACATAGACAAAATAAAAAACTTTACCGCCATAGAGGGCAACAACAACGAGCGCCTGGACCAACTACAAAACTTGCTTGCCGGCAACGAAATGGCAGTAAAAGGTATTGCCGAATTGCGCGAAGTGCTGGGCTACGTAAACGCCTGCACGCTGCAAAACACCCGAGTGGAAGTGGATTTTAGCCTGGCCCGCGGACTTAATTACTACACTGGTACTATTTACGAAGTGCAACTTGATGGCGTAAATATGGGCTCGGTGGCAAGCGGTGGCCGCTACGACAACCTTACTGAAAGCTTTGGGGTGAAAGATGTGCCCGGCGTGGGGCTTTCATTTGGCGCTGAACGCTTGTATGATGTGATGGAGCAATTGGATTTGTTTCCGGCCACCTTGGGCAACAATTGCCAAGTGCTGGTGCTAAACCTTGACGAAAAGCACAATGCCGCCTACCTGAACCTGAGCAACCAACTGCGCAACAGCGGCATAGCTACAGAATTATATGTGCAAAAAGCCAAATTGGGCAAGCAAATGAAGTTTGCCGAAAAAAGAGAAATACCCTACGTACTTATAGCCGGAGAAACCGAATTTGCAGCGCAGCAATACCAATTGAAAAACCTAGAAACCGGTGAGCAAAATGGCTATAGCCTTTCACAAATAATAGAAATTTTAAACAAGTAATATGAGCCAACAAGCACAGCAACTGGATACTTCTTTCATGAGCCTGAAGCAAGTAAACCAACTGATAACATCAGGCGCAGCCATTGAAATAGCGGAAGAAGTACTGGAAAAAACCGGAGCAAACCGCAGCTACCTCGACCAAAAACTTTCGGCAGGTAATCAGGCTTTTTACGGTATCAACACGGGTTTTGGCTCGCTGTGCAATACGGTAATTCCCAACGAAGAACTTGAGGAACTGCAGGTGAACCTGGTAAGGAGCCATGCCTGCGGCACCGGTGCGCTCATTGACAACGACTTGGTAAAACTCATTTTACTGCTCAAGATAAAATCGCTCTCTTATGGTTTTTCGGGGGTTCGCCCCGTGGTGCTGCAGCAGTTGGCGGCATTTTACAACCACGGCATTTTGCCCTGCATACATGAGCAAGGTTCACTAGGTGCCTCCGGCGATTTGGCACCGCTGGCCCACCTAACCATGGCGCTGATGGGCGAAGGAAAAGCGCATTGGAACCATGAGGTAAAAAGTACTTCGGAAGTGCTGGCACAACTGCAAATGCCTTCGCTGAGTCTGAAAGCCAAAGAAGGCCTTGCCCTTTTGAATGGAACCCAATTTATGTTGGGGCATTTGGTACATTGCCTTATTGAAGGCTACAAACTTTGGCAGGCTGCGCACCATATTGCTGCCCTATCGCTTGAGGGCTTCAATTGCCGCCTCACTCCATTTTACCCCGGACTGGGCGAAATACGGCCGCATGAAGGTCAGCAAAAAAGCGCCGAACTCATACGCAAGCTACTGGCGGACAGCGCACTTGCCGATGCACCGAATAAAGCGGTGCAAGATCCCTACAGTTTCAGGTGCATTCCACAGGTGCATGGCGCCACTTATACCACATTGAAGCATTGCCAAGGGGTGGCGGAAACTGAAATGAATGCGGTAACCGACAATCCCATAGTATTTAATGAGGCAGACCAAATAATTTCCGGTGGCAATTTTCACGGACAGGAATTGGCCTTGGCACTTGATTTTCTGGGCATAGCCCTTGCCGAATTGGGGAGTATTTCAGAGCGGCGCACCTACTTGCTCATTAGCGGCAGTCGTGGCCTGAACCCCTATTTGAGTCCGCGCCCCGGCACGCGCAGCGGTTTTATGATTCCGCAATACACCGCAGCATCAATAGTGAGTCAAAATAAGCAATTGGCCACTCCTGCGAGTGTTGACAGTATTCCATCATCAAACGGACAAGAAGACCACGTGAGTATGGGTGCCAATGCGGCTACCAAATGCAAGCGAATAGTGGATAATGTGCGTACGGTGTTGGCCATAGAGTTAATGACCGCCGCCCAAGCCTGGGAGCAGCGCAGCGAATTTGACAAAGCGAGCCAAACAAGCCAACTGATGGCTAAATACAGAAAAGTGGTTCCATCGCTTGACAACGACCGTTTTTTGTCGGAAGACATTACAAAAACGGTAGCCTTTGTAAAACAAGAGTTTACCGCGCTCTAAGCTTCTTTTTTCCGCCTGTAGCTATAGATTATCAGGCCAAGGCCAATCAGCACGAAAGGTATGCTCAGGTTTTGGCCCATGTTCAGGCTCAGGTTGTCTTCAAAGTCCACTTGGTTTTCTTTGATAAACTCAATGAAAAACCGTGCGGTGAAAACCGTGCTGAGGAATGTACCAAATAATAAACCCTGCTGAATATTGGTGCCTTTGCGTTGGTAAAGACTGTACAACAGCAAGAAAATGAGCAAGTAACATAAGGCTTCGTAGAGCTGCGCCGGATGCCGCGGAATGCCGTAAACCACCAAATTGGTTTGCAACAAATCGCCTTCTTTTTCCACATCAATTGGTTGCGACATGTTGTAGTAGGTGTGTCGGTAGCTGGCGTTGCTGCTATTGAACACGTAGCCCATGCCAAATGAAGCAAAGCGTTTCAACTCATCTTCAGTGCCCCTGAACTGCAGGTGCAGGTTGTATTTTTTACATACCTGATTTTGGTAAACCAAGGTATCAGATGTTCCCTCCAAATCATAGCTCACCATGCCCACGCTGTTGTCATCGTCAACAAGATAATCGTTTAAATGGCTTGTTGCATTGTGCAAAAAAACCACGCCAAACGGGGCATCGGTGGGTTTTCCGATAATCTCGGAATTGGTAAAATTGCCAATACGCACAAAAGCCCCACCTATAGCCACTACAATTACCAGTCGGTCAACAAGCCACAAATACGACTTGTTTATTTTGGCCGAGCGTAGGTAGAGAAAGAGACCTATTAAGATCCCAATAGCGGCACCATGACTTGCCAATCCGCCCTCACGAATGTTGAGTATGCTGAGTGGATTGTCAAAATAGCCTTCCACCAAAACATTTCCGGCGCTGTCCACCTCGTTCCACCAAGGGCCATAAAACAAAACATGCCCCAAACGGGCGCCAATAAGGGTGGCGAGAATTACATACCACGACAATTTGTCGAGGCTTTTCTCATCAAGTTTTTCGCGAAGCCAAACCTTGCGCAATATGAGGTAGCCCACATAAAACGCGAGTGCAAACAAAAGCCCATACCAGCGCGGGGCTAGCATGGGCAGATGTACTATTTCGGGATCAAAGTTCCAGCTGATAAATAAAGGCATAGAGCTTATTTGGGTTCTTCATCCTTTGTTTCGGGTGCCCGCAGCATGTCGTCGAGCAATGGATTGTCTATGCCCGCATTTTTCATCTCGTTTATTAGGTTGCGGCAACTTTCAATATACATGGTGCTTTGCTGACGCAGCTCATTGATAAGCGCCTCGGCGTTGTTGCGCACCTCTTCTTTTGAATTAGCTGTAGCCACCTGATGCAGTACTTTGTCGATAAACATGCTTTTTTCCATATCATACTGCATTTTAGCCTGAAACAAACGAAGTTCGGCATTCATCATATTTGCGTATTTGGCCTGTAAATCGGGCTGGTTTTTTAGTATTTCTTCATTATACACCATCATTAGTTCGGGCATACGCGACTCAAATTGGTTGACTTCTGCGTTGCCTTCTTCGCGTTTTTGTTGGATTTCGTCAACAACGGTATTGTCTAAAAGTTTGGCTTGTTGGGTGCTTGAAACGCTGCTTTTTTGTTGGTCGCAGGCGCTAAACCCAATGGCAACAGACATAAGGAGTATAAGGTGTTTGTGCATAATAGAATTAATTTGGGTGCCAAAGATATGGTACAGCCCAAGGGAAATAGAAATTGCGCTGCGTTAAAAAATGTGTTGCCCCCAATCTCGCATTTTTTATACGTTGTCAGCTCGCTCTTTTTTTGGCACTAAAAAGAGCTTCGTTCACTCCCCTTTCGGCCTGAAGGCAGTCTATTCCAATTCTGCGTAAGCACCGGCGCTTTGGTTGTAATTGCCCAGGATAAAGCCTATTTTGCTTGAAAATTTCATGATGCATTTAGCCAAAAAATTGCTCGGGGGTATGGCTATATCCTGTGTGCTTTCGGCATGTAGCAATAGTGTAAAAATTCGCCTGGCCAATGAGGGGCCTGCTACACTGAAAAACGTGGTGATTCGCTGTGAGTCAAAGAGCTATACTTTTGACAGCATTGCCGCCTGCAGTAAAACCCCTTATTGCAATTTTGCAAAGGCCTACCGCTACACCTACCTGTTTTTTGTGTGCCATGGCGACACTTTTGAGCAACGACCAACGGACTACGTGGGCGAGCGCAAACTTTGGCCCGGCTGGCACACCTACCATATAACACCCACGTACACCGCAGAAGGCAACCCTTATATTGACGCCACAATGGATTGACAACGAAGCATATATAAGCTGTACCGAAACGAGCAAAAGCCGAAAAATGCCTTTCGTACAGATAAAACAACCACCCGACAGATTTGTATTCTACAGACCATGTCCTCGCCTAATTTGCACAGGAATGCGAGAGAATTGCAGCAAAAACATCACTTTATTATTACAGGGAACCGAACCCTAGTTGATGTACTGATTAATTTGAGCGAAATGCTGTATTTTGACATGTATGGCTAAATTCATCAATGACATTATTGATTATTACTATTTTTACTTCAATTCTAAGACGAAAACCATGTTATTTCGAAAAGAAATGCAATATGCCAGTTTTTTACCAGCGGAAAAGATCGAGATAATATTGGCTGAAATAACTGAAAAATCCAATACCAATTCAGACAATGGATGCTATTTTGAAGGAACTGTTGGCAACAAACAGTTTAAATTGCTGCAAACCTTCGATTACGGCCCCAACAACCAATTGCGCCCAGAGCTTACCGGAACTATTCAATCAATTGCTAACGGAAGTGTGGTAAAAATTGATTACCACCTGCCGCAAACTACCAAAGCCATACTTGTTGCTGCGCTTATTTTTAACCTTGGTTTCATGACTATTATGATTGCGTTTCCAAACCTTATTGATGACCCAATTTGGCAATATTGGTGGGGTTTCCCGATCGTTCTCGCAGTAAGTTTCGTACTTTTAATGGTCTTTTACAATTACAAAATTGGAGCATGCGAAAAGTTGTTGATTAATTTTCTGGATCTTAACCCGAAATGAGCAGGCTTCAGATTTGATAAAATGTACTTGAAGTAGAAGGTATTCATATTCAATTTAAGGATGCTTATTAAGCGCTAGGCTTTACTCCGCTTGTATTTATCATCCAAAACTGAAACACACTTTTAGCAGTAATACCAAGTGACCTAGCCATTGGTGGTGTCAATGTGATTTGCTTTCAGATTAGATTTTAGGATATTTGTCACAGCAGAATTGAGCTACAATTTGTACTCAAACGCGTTGTGATTTGCTTTCAGATTAGATTTTAGGATATTTGTCACAGCCAAGCTCCGAGTTTGCTTCGGTAAGCAACTGTTGTGATTTGCTTTCAGATTAGATTTTAGGATATTTGTCACAGCCAATGAGTAGAAGGGTGTCTTTTAGTTTGTGTTGTGATTTGCTTTCAGATTAGATTT
>WGNN01000008.1 GCA_016124515.1 bacterium | reverse complement strand
GAGCGTTTTCCGCGCATTTTCCCTATGCGCAACCGCGTGTTTGACGGCAGCGAATATTTTGGCCCTTACTCATCGGTAAGCCGCATGAAGATTATAATGGATGTACTGCGCAAGTTGTTTCCCATACGCACATGCAGCCTTTCGCTAAGCGAACAAAACATAAATGAAGGCAAGTTTAAAGTTTGTTTGGAATACCAAATTGGCTTGTGCAAAGGCCCCTGCGAAGGCTTGCAAACGGAGGCGGAGTACAGCGAATCAGTAAAGCAAATAAGGCAAATACTCAAAGGAAACTACCAAGTGGTGCTTGCCTACCTCAAAGAACAGTTGAACGCCTGCATTGAAAAACTGGAGTTTGAACAAGCCGAAGAATGGAAAACCAAACTTGAATTGCTCGAAAACTTCACTAACAAATCCACCGTTGTCAACCCCGCTATACATAATGTGGATGTATTCAATATATACAGCTACAACCGCTATTCTTTTGTAAACTACCTAAAAATAGTGCAGGGTACCATTATTCAAACACACACGGTTGAGTTTAAAAATGTGCTTGACGAAAGCGAAGAAGATTTGTTGCTTTTTGCCCTTACCGACATTCGCGAAAAGTATTCGAGTACATCAAAAGAGATTTTGTTGCCCTTTGATATTGATTTTGAAGGCGGCGACTTGAAGTTTGTGAACCCAAAAATAGGCGATAAGAAAAAACTACTGGAACTATCAAAGAAAAATGCGGTAGCCTATGCACAACAAAAAATGAAGGCCATTGAAATTAAAAATCCGCAAAAACGCACCCTTGAGCTAATGGAGCGGATGAAAAACGACCTGCACCTGCAGCACCAACCGCACCATATTGAGTGTTTCGACAACTCCAATATGCAGGGTTCGTATCCGGTATCAAGTTGTGTGGTGTTTAAAGGCGGCAAACCCAGCAAGGCCGATTACCGCATATTCAATGTAAAAACAGTTGACCAAATTGACGACTTTGCCACAATGGAAGAGGTGGTTTACAGAAGATACAAACGCCTGCTCGAGGAGGCGGAACCACTACCCAACCTTATAGTTATTGACGGTGGAAAAGGTCAGTTGGGCGCGGCACTGAAAAGTCTTGACAAACTGAACCTGATTGGCAAAATAGAAATTGTGGGCATAGCCAAGCGTCTGGAAGAAATATACAAACCCGGCGACCCATATCCATTGCATGTTGACAAGGCTTCAGACTCATTGAAAGTGATACAACACCTGCGCAACGAGGCACACCGTTTTGCCATTACCGCCCACCGCAACCGGCGCTCCAAAGGCAGTTTCAAAACCGAATTGCAACAAATAGAAGGTATTGGCGAAAAAACCGCCAAGCAGCTGTTGAGTGAATTCAAGTCCATTAAAAAAATCAGCGAAGCAAGCTTAGAGCAATTAAGTGCCTTGATTGGGCAATCAAAAGCCGCATTGGTTCACGACTATTTTAATTTGGAAAGTAAGAATGGTGGAGCGGATGCAGGATAGCTTAGGATTTGAATTGGAATGAAATACATTTCCGGGCCTTCGTAAATCATTGAATTTCACAATTAAATTTAATAAAGAAATTTCAGTGACCCAAACACGTCTCACATTCAAGCTTTTTCGCAACTTAACCGCACTTGAATACCACCTAACATATTCAATTACAACAACATTTATTGATAAAATTTTGGCTTGAATTATTCTTTTCTAAATCAAATTTTGAGCTTACCGTCTTAAAGTTGTGCTCGTTGCTCCTTTCTTGTACTTTTTGCTTGACCAAAAAGTACCAAAAAGTCAAGGCTTGTTTTCTTTTCTTTACGCTCCGAAACAACCGAAATTCCTGAACAAAAAAAACTCGCCGCTAAGTGAAGTATTGCAAATCAAATATTTAGCTTATCCAAAGCTTGTTCCTTTTGCTTCGGTGTAAAGGCTCATACAGCTTTTTGTTCCGGGCGGAATTTCAATTATTTCTCTACTAAAAAGAAAAAGAGCCGTCCTAATTACATAAAAAGCGCCTCCCTTAGTGACGAAACAAGGAGAATTCTGAGCATATATCAATACACTAGCTTGCTGATTTGACTTTTCATTTATTGGTGTCTATAGCAACATATTATAGTGTACCCCTCGATACTTCAGATTCCTAATCAAAATAATTTAGCTTTTGCTTTTGCCGTAAAATAAAAAAGCCTGTAAGTGATTTACTTACAGGCTTTTCTGTAGTCCGTACGGGAATCGAACCCGTGTTACCAGAATGAAAATCTGGCGTCCTAACCCCTAGACGAACGGACCATTTTTGTTAGTAATTCCGAGCTGCTCTCGAAATGTGGGTGCAAATATAAACTTACCTCTGAAACCTGCAATAGGTGGCTAAACTTTTTTGAAAAAAATATTCCATTTGCCTGCCTTACCTTTGCACGTATGCAAAACGCCATTGACCTGCTCAAATCTCACAAGCTGAGAAAAACCCCGGGTAGAATCGATATCCTGGAAGAGTTTATGGAAAACAACTTTGCACTAAGCCACCGCGATATTGAAAACAGCCTGGGCAATAAATACGACCGTGTAACGCTCTACCGCATCATGTCGGGTTTTGAAGAATGTGGTTTAATTCATCGCGTGTTCGATGGCGAAAGTGCCATTAAGTACGCACTTTGTTCTACCGATTGCGACTCGGGCCACCACCACGATGAGCACATCCATTTTTTATGCGATAAATGCGGCAAAACCTATTGCCTCAACTTTGAACTGCCCGAAATAGTGCTGCCCAAAAGCTACCAATTGCAAGAGTTGAATGTGTTGGCCAAAGGGATCTGCGAAAACTGTAAAAAATAAAACGCCCATGACATGGATTTACGAAACCACTCCGCTCAATGGAGTTGACGGAATGATGGTTCATATAAAGGAAGAAGGTTATGCCCTCAGTTTTGACGAAGTATTGGGCTTGCTCGAAAATGATGAAACCTTCCGCAGTTCTCTCATTGATTTTCTGAAAAACCTACCGTTTGAAGCATTCAATATAGAAATGCCGCCTATAAATGTTGAAAAAGTAAACCGACCTTTTGAGTTTGTTATCATCAACACACAGGCTTTGCTCAGAATGGAACGCGATACAGAGACTTTTAAAAGTTATTTTGCCGGCGAACCTTATACCGCGGTATTTGAAAACCGAGGGGGCGATGCGCTGCTTATTAGCCCGGTTCCACAATCGCCATCAGACAATTTTGTGCACCTCGCTCCTTTTTTGCGCGAAGCACATGCGCCACAACTGCATGATTTTCTTGTAGCTCTTTCAGAAATAACAAGTGCCAATCTGGGTAATGAAAACTTATGGATCAATACTTCAGGCTTGGGAGTAGGTTGGCTGCATTTGCGCCTTGACGATAGCCCCAAATACTACCAATACAAGCCCTACAAGCAACAGAACTAATCTTTTTCCGGCGATTTCTCCGCATCAAGCAGCACGTAGTTCAAGTCTTCGTAGTTGGTACTGTTCAGTTTGAGCCGCCCTCTGAACGAGATGTATTCATCGGTTTTTAATTTTTCATTGGGCAGTTTGCCAAAGTTGAGCTGCATAACCGATTCAGGACCGGCACCTCCACAGAAATAACACGAACTAAAGGGATAAGCCGACAACACGTACATGCCCGATGAAATATCAACCGGAATGATGTAGCCCGAAATTTCGATGAGTCGTCCGTTGAGTGCCAGCACTTTGTCGCCAAAAATGGGTTTCAGAAAATATTGGTCAAGTTGCGCGTCATACACATCTTCAAACGATACATCCTGCAACTGCCACCACCGCACGGTTTCGTACCCTTTATCGGTTTCAAAACTGCTGAGCATGAAAGTAATAAGTAGACTGGAAGTGAATTTAACCGCGCGAAACATAATCTTTAACTTGCTGTTTTTGAAATGCTTTGCAAAGCTAAAGAGAATGTAGGTCTAATGCAACGAAATTAATCTTCGGCCAGCGTTTTTGAAATATTTGTTCTGAAAGCTATGAAGGCCGGAATGACTGATGCGAGCAAGGCAATACCGCCAATAACCAAGGCAAGTTGGTACTCTTCGCTGATGAAACTGAAGGTGGAAAAACTATAATGATAGTTTTGACTGAGATAAACTGAAAGATACCAAAACAAGCCGCGGCTTAGCGCCATTCCCACTATAAATGAAATAAGTGCTATGAGCAAGGCTTCATAAACCACCATTGCCATCAATTGCAAAGGCGAAGCACCCAAGCTGCGCATTACCGCCAGTTCGTAGCGCCGTTCTTTAAGTGCGTTGAGCAGCGAAAAAAACACCGAAATACCTGATATAAGAATGATGAGCATGGCCAACACTCGCAGGGTTTCCACACCTAGTCCCATTTGGTAGATGAGACTACTTATTTCAACTGATGGGGAGGCGGCCAGCATATTGGTATTTCTATTTATCATGGGCGTTAGCTGCATCATGCCCATTGCATTTTTGCATGAAAGCAAAACAGCAGTGTATTCCTTATCATCGTTGTGTTCTTCTCCCCCATGCGTTTCATTGCTGTGGATGAGCCAAACCGTTGGAATGTTACATATAATAAGTTGGTCCAATGCCAAACCGCTCGGCTTCAATATGCCCACCACTTTATAGGCATGCTCCTTATGTGTGTGTTCTTCGTCTTTTTCTTCCATGCCATGCGAGCCAAAAAAAGTATCGCCCAACCCAAGGCCAAGCATGTTTGCGGCATGCGCCCCCAATACCACTTCCATATCTGTTTCAAACAAACGTCCTTGTGCCAATTCGGCTTTGAAAAACGAAATGTAATTATTGGTAGTCCCCAAAATTTTATAACCCCGGTAGCTATCGCCATAAGCCAGAGGAATAGCTTCTTTTACCAAAGGATGTTTCATAAAACGGTCGGCTTCCTTTTTGGAAATATTGCCTGTGGGGGCGTCAAGGTGGTAAATACTGCTCAATATGAGCTGTTTTGCACTTCCCTTGGCTCCGATTACCAAATCTATCCCGTTTATGTTGTTGGTAAACTGCCCTTCTATTTGCTTGCTCAGGTGAAGCACCAACGAAACCATTGCTACACCCAGCGTGAGCAACAAAACCGATACTGCCGAAGCAAATGGATTGTGCCACAAGTTGCGCCAACTTACCCTCAGTAGGTTCATAAGCTTATTTGATTGGTGAAAAAATCCTTGATGCGTTGGTCATGTGTCACTACCACGAGCGCGGCATTTACCAAATCGCTTTGTTCTTCAAGCAATTGTATCACGCGGTTGCAATTTTCATCGTCAAGGCTCGAGGTGGGTTCATCGGCCAAAACCAATGCCGGTTCATTAATAATACCTCTTATGATGGAAGCCCGCTGTAATTCGCCCTGACTCAGTTTTGAAATGGCTGCATGCGCACGGTGTTGCAAGTTGAGCCGCTCAAGCATTTGCGTTACTTTTTTCTTATCGGGTTGTTTGCGTGCCAGTTTTTGTGCTAACAAAATGTTTTGCTCCAGGGTAAGCGAGTTGATAAAATGCGGAACCTGAAAAATGACGCCAATATGCCTCGCACGGTAGATGTCCCGTTTGGCACCACGCATTTCATGGAAGCGGGAATTGTTGATGAGAATTTGTCCACTACCCACCGTAAGAAAACCTGCCAACAAGTGCAGCAAGGTGGTTTTTCCTTTTCCCGAATTGCCCAACACCACCAAATATCCGCATTTATCTACCTGTATATCAGGAAAATGAAATGTTTTATCGGATGAGTAGGAAAATGTTATGTCCTGAGTTTGCAGCATTTTTTTTTCGTGGATTCAAAGCTATAGTTTTATTTTTGCAACACAGTTGCATTTTAAAGATGAATTTTTCTCACAGTCACGATAGAATAGGAATTTGGAGTTCTATACTCTGCATCATCCACTGCCTTGCGGTGCCTGTAGTAATGGCCTACACCAACAACAGTGTTGATTTGCACGACAAAATATGGTGGGACTTTATACAAGTGGCCTTTGTTTTGGTTGGCTTTTGGGCGGTAAAACACGCCGTTTCGCATGTAAAAATCAGTTGGCTTCGTAGGTCGTTTTGGGCTTCGTTCGCCATTTTGGTGCTCAGCATATTCCTGCACCACTCTTTCGTGGGCGAGTTGCTCAACTACGCCGCCGCAGGTAGCCTTATTGGCTTGCACACTTTAAACCTTTACCTTTCAAGATCTAAAAAACCCCTTATTGCCTAGTCAATTGCGTTTTTTGCAAAAACCTTTTTCATGGCTCATATTATTATTGGTTAAAATTTACCAATACCTTATTTCGCCGCTATGGCCGGCAAGCTGTCGCTACACGCCTACTTGCAGTGCTTATATGGTTGAAGCGGTAAAAATTCACGGGCCATTTGCGGGATTTTGGCTGGGAATAAAACGCATAGGCCGCTGCCACCCCTGGGGCGGTTTCGGTTGGGATCCCGTTCCTCCAAAAAACAGCCACAAGCATTAATTTGCAGGCAAAACCACTGTTATTTTGATATTAAAAGTAGGTATAGTTACCGCAACGGATCGCGGCAGTCGCGGCGAATACGATTTCTTGACCGGCGAAACCGTGCAGCAAGTGTTGGCGGAGTTTTTCAAAACAACTTTTGAGTACATACACAAAGTAGTACCCGATGAACAAGACCAATTAGAAGCCGCTCTTATTGACTTGAGCGACAATGCGGCATGTGCACTCATTATTACCGCAGGTGGCACAGGTCCGGCACCCCGCGATGTTACGCCCGATGCTACAGAAGCCGTTTGCCGTAAAATGCTTCCCGGCTTTGGTGAAAAAATGCGGCTACACAGCCTGCAATTCGTTTCCACGGCATTTCTCTCGCGGCAAACCGCGGGTATTAGAAACCGCACGCTTATCATCAACATGCCCGGCAAACCGCGCTCTATCAAACAATGCATGGAAGCCATTGCCGCGGGTATACCACATACCTTGTTGTTGCTGGGGCACGAAAAACCCGAGCTGCGGCAGCAACCAAGCAATGAGCCAACGCACTAAATTGAATATCTTAATTGTGCTTAAATCAATGCCATTCGCTTTTTGCATAGTCAAAAAACAGCCATTGGTTTCGTTAGGCTCGTGTTTAATTCAGACATCTTTTCATGCGAACTTCCTGCTTTTCGCACATCGTAAACTTCATTCCTGACCCTTTCTTATCAGTCACGAGGTTCTTATAAGCACTACAGAGTAATTTATATTTGCAAATTGAACAATCTCAGCTTTGCCCATGCTTAAAATAGACATGCACACCCACATCATACCCGAAAAATTGCCTCGATTTGCCGAGAAATTTGGCTATGGTGATTTTATTTATCTGGACCACTACAAACCCGGTGTGGCCAGAATGATGAAGGGTGATAAATTTTTCAGAGAGATAAAGGAAAACTGCTGGGACCCGCAAGTTCGCATGGCTGAGTACGACAGCTTTCACACACAGGTTCAGGTAGTTTGCACTATACCGGTTATGTTTTCATATTGGGCAAAGCCAAAAGATACCTTGGAACTTTCGCAATTTCTCAACGACCATATTGCCGATCTGGTGCAACAATATCCCAAACACTATGTGGGCTTGGGCACGGTGCCTATGCAAGATGCCAAATACGCGGTGCAAGAGCTGGAGCGGCTGAAATCTATAGGCTTGAAAGGCATACAAATAGGTTCGAACATCAACGACCTGAACCTGCACGAACCACAATTTTATCCCATTTGGGAAGCCTGTGAAAAGCTTGACCTTGCGGTAATGGTGCATCCCTGGAACATGATGGGCATGGGCAATATGCCAAAATACTGGCTGCCTTGGCTGGTGGGCATGCCCGCCGAAACTTCAAGAGCTATTTGCTCCATGATATTTGGCGGCGTATTTGAGAAATTCCCCAACATGCGGGTTAATTTTTCACATGCCGGCGGCTCATTTGTGGGCACCATTGGGCGCATAGAACATGGATACAACTGCCGACCTGATTTGGTGGCTATAGACAATCCGGTGAATCCGCGCAATTATTTCAACCACTTTTGGATAGATTGCATCACCCACGATTTGCCCACTTTAAAGTTTGTGCTTCAACACATTGACAGCACCAAGGTATGTCTGGGCTCCGACTATCCCTTTCCGCTCGGCGATCTTGAAATAGGAAAGTTTATTGAAGAGAGTGACTTAAGTCAACGTGATATAGAAAATATATTCTCAACATCGAGCCTTCAATGGCTCAACATGAGTGAAAGCGATTTTAAATGACCGTAAATACACATTTAAAACCTGTTTAAAAAAACGAGCAACATGCCAAAGAAAATTTTGCACAACAAATACGGAAAGGACATTCTGCTGGAGCGTTTGGTAGCGCACAACGAGCCCCGCACGGTCATTTCGTTTTACCAATATGCAAAAATTGCGGACCCTGTTTTTTTCAGAAACATCATGTACATGCGGTGGGAAAAACTGGAGGTTCTGGGCCGGGTATATATAGCCAAAGAAGGAATAAACGCACAGATAAGCGTGCCCAATCGCCGCTTGGAAGAGTTTAAAAACGATTTGTATTCTGTTGATTTTTTAAATGGCATACGACTCAACTACGCCATACAAAACAGCAATTACTCGTTTTTGAAACTGGCGGTAAAAGTGCGCGACAAAATAGTGGCCGATGGACTGAATGACGAAACATTTGATGTGACCAACAAGGGCATACACTTAAATGCCGAGGAGTTTAATGAACTCACTTCTAAACCCGAAACCATAGTGGTGGATATGCGCAACCACTACGAGTCGGAAGTAGGCCACATGCAAAATGCCATTTGCCCCGATGCCGACACTTTTAGAGAAGAACTGCCCATGGTGGTAGATATGCTCAAAGACAAAAAAGACCAACCGGTGGTGATGTACTGCACCGGCGGCATTCGCTGCGAAAAAGCATCGGCTTACCTTAAGCATCAGGGGTTTACCAATGTTTATCAGCTAAACGGGGGCATTATTGAATACACGCGCCAATGCAACGACAAAGGATTGCCCAACCGATTTGTAGGCAAAAACTTTGTGTTTGACGACCGCCTTGGCGAACGCATCAGTGACGAAATAATAGCCAAATGCCACCAATGCGGCAAGCCCTGCGACGACCATACGAACTGCGCCAACGAAGCTTGCCACATCCTTTTTATACAATGTCCTGAATGCCGCGAAAAGTATGAAGGTACCTGCTCTCAAGAGTGTTTGGAGTTTATACACCTGCCTGCCGAAACCCAAAAAGAACTTCGCAAGGGAATGAAAGCACAGGAACACCATTATAAAAAAGGTCGCGTAAGGCCCCACTTGAAAGAGCTGATGCAGAACAAAATTCACGATGCCTTGCATTAACCACTATTTATTCCATTTTTGATTAAAACCGAGAATGCACAAAGCAATTTTCATTTTACTCCAAATATTCATGAGTCACCAAGGCTTTCTTGTGCAGCAAGACGACAGCATAAAAGGCGACGAAATTTTGCATATTGACGGCGGGCCCTACTACACCGAATCGCAGTTTGAAGACTTGATACCGGAACCGTACAACATGGTTTCGGCCATTATATTCATGTTTATTGCGCTCTATTGGTTTGTAAAAGCACAACGACAACATACCACAAGTTTCAGGTTTTTAAAACTGTCATCTGTCATTTTGGCCATTGGCGGTTTGGGCGGTACCATTTACCACGGTTTCCGACTCTACCAATGGGCTATGTTTATGGACTGGATACCCATATTGGTTTTGTGCATAGCGGCGGCGGCGTATTTCATCTACCGGATTTACAAAAATATTTGGTGGGCCATTGGGGCATTGCTCGTGGCGGTGTTGCTGCAAGTGGTCAATTTTACCACCATTCCCGATTGGCTCAATACTTCCACCTCTTACGGCATTTTGGGATTGTTCATTTTAATTCCGCTGGTTATGGCTTTGGTCAAAACCAAGTTCCTGTACTGGCAATATCCCACCGTGGCGCTCATTGCATTTATATTGGCACTTACTTTTAGAATTGGCGATCGCTACCAATGGCTATCACCTATAGGCACGCACTTTTTGTGGCACACTTTCGGAGCCATTGCCTGCCACGCCATGTTTTCCTATCTGTTCCATTTCAAAAGAGCCTTCCCGCGTTTTGAATTGGTCAATAAATTCAGGTTGAGAAAAATACGCCTCGACAATTTGCGCAAAGCCAGAGAAAAGATTTTAAATAGGAAAAGCAACGATAAAAGTACTTCCTGATCCGGGCTCGCTTTCTACTTTGATGGTGGCACCCAGTTTTTGGGCAAAATCATAACAAAGCATCAGTCCCATGCCAAAACCTTGTTCGCTGGCAGTACCTGCGGTGTGCTTGTTGTTTAGTTGAAAGAGCTTTTCTACTGTGCTTTTGCTCATTCCTACCCCATTGTCCTGCACTTGCAGTATCATTTGCTTGTCCTCCTGATAACACTTTACATGTATCTGTCCGCCATTTTTGGTGAATTTTACGGCATTAGACAACAGGTTTCTTATGATGATACTTATTATTTCCTTATCGGATTTTATGTTGCGCTTACAAGTTGTATCAAAATCGATGGTAATGCCTTTTTGTGAGGCGGCTTCTTGCGCCAAAGCAATTTCGGCGGTCAATACTTCTTCGGTATCAAACTCTTGCACATTCAGCACATTGCCTGTCAATTGGGTTTTGGCCCAGGTAACTATTCCACCCAAAAGTTGCTGCGTATTGTTGAGCTGACGCTTTATCTTGCCAAGTAATTGCTTTTGGGTTTCGGCATCTATCATGCTGTTTTCATATAACTCTATACTGCCTTTCAACGAGTTGAGTGGATTTCTAATATCATGCGCCAAAACAGAAAACAGTTTGTTTTTCAACAAGTTGAGCTCTTCGAGTTCTTCGTTTTTCTCATCAAGTGCCTTTTTCTGCGCGTCAAGATCTTCGCTCAAGCGGCGATAAAACCTGCTTCGCCCCACAAATACCGAAAGAAACACCGCAATAACCAATACTATTGAAACTGCAAAAATCACTACATAGCGTTGGTTTTTGAGCTTGGCAGCCAAGAGTTCCTGCTCTTTCTTCCTAAAAATCATTTCGTTATTTGTACTGAGCTCATCAAACCGCTGTTGGGTTTCTTCACTCAGTATGCTGTCACGTATTTTTATTTGGTAATGATGAAGTTTCAGGGCTTCCTTATAATCACCACGGGCCGCGTTTATGTCTGATAGTAATGCAAAAGCATAATGCAGTCGGTTGCGCAAACGGTCTTTTTGACAAACGGCAATCACACTATTGGCATAAAACTCCGCTGTATCAAGTGCATTGGCCGATAAGTTGAGCCATGCTAAATTCAATTTTGCCGTAATAATTTCATCTCTGTCCTCATTTTTTCGGGCATTGTACAACGCTTTCAGCAAACAAACCTTCGCACTGTCGAGCAAACCTAGTTCGCGGTATATGGCACCAATTATAGAATTGTTCGATGAAATAAGCTCTCCGGCAGAACTAAGCGAATGAGCCATGCGCAATGATTTTTGCGCCAAAGCAAGACTTGTTCGCATTTTGCGCAATTCAAAATAAGTGGCTGCCTGCCGGTTGAGCAATTTGGCAAATTGGTAGTTGGGTCTATCCTTATCAATCAACTCTTCAGCCATTTCATACCAATCGAGCGAGCGATGAAATGAACGTGCACTGCGTTGTATTTCACCCAAAAACAACAAGGTATTGATTTCTTCTTCGCGGTTGTTCTGTCGCTTGTATTCATCAAGAATTTGGTGGTAAATTTCATCCGCTTGCT
The DNA here is from genome assembly GCA_016124515.1 of bacterium. GTDB lineage: Bacteria > Bacteroidota > Bacteroidia > CAILMK01 > JACPUW01 > JACPUW01. The sequence continues at coordinate 32,350 of WGNN01000008.1, read as the reverse complement.
CAAAATTAGCTCGGTAATAATTTTCCTTACCTACTTCACGCAAACTGTCAATATTAGTTTTTGCCTGCAACGGAGGTACCACTAAAAACGCAAATCCTATGACTACCAATAATCTCACTGCGGCGAAAATAGAGTTAAGAAAATACTCAAATAGAGTTGTTAGACGAAAATTAGGAGTATTTGCCGGCCTAAATGATAACGTTGGTCATCTTTGGTCAAAATCCGCTTCCGCTACTGTATTATTCCTTTCGCTATTGAAACAGGGTTTTATACATTCGTCGCAAAATAATATGATGAGAAGGATATTGACCATTGTACTCCTTTTGGCTGCAACCCAGCTATTTGCACAAGAAGTAAAACTTGAATCATCACTACTTAGCGGACTCAAATTGAGAAGCATAGGCCCTGCCCTTACTTCAGGTCGCGTGGTAGATGTGGCGGTTGTACCCAGCAAACCCTGGGTTTGGTATGTGGCAGCTGCCGCAGGTGGTGTGTGGAAAACCAACAACAATGGCGTAACCTTCACTCCGGTTTTTGATTCAGAAGGTTCATATTCAATTGGATGTATAAGCATTGACCCCAACAATGAAAACGTAATTTGGGTAGGCAGCGGCGAAAACAACAACCAACGCTCGGTAGCCTACGGCGATGGCGTTTATAAAAGCGAAGACGGTGGCAAAACCTGGAAAAACATGGGACTCAAATCATCGGAACATATTGGCATGATATCGATAGACCCAAGAAACTCTGAGGTGGTATATGTGGCGGCTTATGGCCCGCTGTGGAGCGAAGGCGGCGAAAGAGGACTTTATAAATCAACCGATGGCGGCAAAACCTGGAACAATATTTTGCACGTAAGTGACTACACCGGTGTAAATGAAGTACACCTGAATCCAAAAAATCCTGACATAATATACGCCACTGCGCACCAACGCATGCGCCATGTATTTACCTACATTGGCGGCGGTCCCGAATCGGCCATTTACCGCTCAACAGATGGTGGCAAAACCTTCGATATATTGAAAAACGGGCTGCCAAGCGGAGTTGATGTGGGTCGTATAGGTTTGGATATTTCGCCGGTGAATCCCGACGTGGTTTATGCCATAGTTGAAGCACAATACAACAAAGGCGGTATTTTCAAATCGCTTGACCGCGGTGCCAGCTGGTCAAAAATGAATGATTTCAACACTTCGGGCAACTATTACCAAAAAATTATTTGCGACCCAAAAGAGGTAAACAAGCTTTACATAATGGATACTTATGCCCGCTACAGCAAAGACGGCGGCAAAACCATAGAACGCATTACCATAAACAACAAACATGTGGACGATCATTGCATTTGGGTTGACCCAAGCAATACCAACCACTGGATAATGGGCTGCGATGGCGGCCTGTACGAAACCTGGGATCAATCGAACAATTGGTTGTTTAAAGCCAACCTGCCCATCACGCAATTCTACAAAGTGGCGGTTGACAACGACCAACCATTTTACAACGTATATGGCGGCACACAAGACAATTTTAGCTTAGGCGGTCCGGCGCGTACACTCAGCGACAACGGCATATTGAATGCCGACTGGTTTGTAACCAATGGCGGCGATGGATTTGAATCGCAAATAGACCCGAGCAATCCCGATATTGTATATGCACAAGCCCAATACGGCTATTTGGTTCGCTATGATAGAAAAAGCGGCGAGTCGCTGTTTATACAACCACAACCCGGCGAAAACGAAGCAGCCTATCGCTGGAACTGGGACGCCCCCCTGCTCATATCGCCACACAACCCGCAACGACTCTATTTTGCAGCAAACAAGATATTTAAAAGCAACGACCGCGGCAACTCATGGGAAACCATAAGCCCCGACCTTACCGCTCAAATTGACCGCAATGAACTGAAAGTAATGGGAAAAGTGTGGAGTGTAGATGCGGTGATGAAAAACAAGTCAACCACTATTTACGGCAATATAGTAGCACTCGACGAATCGCCTGTGAAAGCAGGGTTGCTATATGCGGGAACCGATGATGGGCTGATACAAATAACCGAGAATGACGGGAAAACATGGACCAAAGTAGAAGGCATAAAAGGTGTGCCTGAAAACACCTACGTAAACATGCTGGTAGCCTCGCCCACCAACGAAAATGTGGTGTATGCCGTATTTAACAACCACAAGCGCGGCGACTTTAAACCCTACATTTACCTGAGCGAAAACAAGGGAAAAACCTGGACCAACATCAGTGGCAATTTGCCCGAACGCGGCTCAGTATATGCCATAGCACAAGACCATGTAAACGAAAACCTGTTGTTTGCCGGTACCGAATTTGGACTGTTTTTCAGTGCCGACCGCGGTATCAATTGGGTGCAGCTCAAAGCCGGTTTGCCCACCATTGCCATTCGCGATATTGCCATTCAGCGCCGCGAAAACGATTTGGTTCTTGCCTCATTTGGTCGTGGCTTTTACGTACTTGACAACTACTCGCCCTTGCGCACGGTGAAAAGTAATTTGGATGCAAAAGCTGCAATATTTCCTATAAAAGATGCCCTTATGTATGTGGCGAGCAACGATTTGGGCCGCGGTCGCAAAGGGTTTCAAGGCGATGCATTGTACAGCGCCGACAATCCTGAATTTGGCGCTTGTATTAGTTATTATTTGAAAGATGATATAAAAACGCAAAAGGAAAAACGTCGCGAAGCTGAAAAGAAAACCATTGACGATACCTACCCCACTTTAGAAGATTTGGAAAAGGAAAAGCTGGAAGAAGATCCCTTTCTCATTTTTACCATTACTGATGTGAACGGCCACTTTGTGCGCAGGCTCACAGCACCCGCCAAAAAAGGCTTGAACCGCATTTACTGGGATTTTAAATACAGCAATACAAGGCCGGTTACTGTAAACAAAGACAACTCAGGAATGTGGGCTTTGCCGGGAACCTACAATGTAGCTATGGCCAAAAGTGTGAATGGCGTAGTGACCGATTTGGGGGTAAAAGCCACTTTTAAATGCGTACCGCTCAACAACAATACCCTGGCTGCCACCGACAAAGCTTCGGTTGAAGAGTTTGCCCTAAAAGTAGCCGAACTGAGTCGTGTAGTTGACGGTGCCAACAGCTACCGCGCCGAAATGGCTTCGAGATTGGCCTTGGTGAAAACAGCCATGCAAAACAGCGGCGCCAACAGCAGCACATTGGCACTTATTAAAACCATTGAAGACAGGTTGTTCCAAGTAAACAAAAGCCTGAACGGCGATGAAATAAGAGCCGGCAATGAGTTTGAAACGCTGCCGGGCATTGGCGAACGGGTGAATATGGTGGTCTGGAGTTTGTACAGCACCACAAGCGCACCCACACAAACATTTATTAACAACTACAAAATAGCCTACAACCTAAGCAAACCCATTCTTACTGAGCTACAAGCCATTACCGTAGAAATTGAAAAGCTTGAAAGCCTGCTTGACGATATGCAGGCTCCCTACACCCCGGGAAGGTTGCCCGTATTAAAAGAATAATGGACCGCAATAATATCTGGATATTGGGCGCCACAGGCTTTATTGGCCGGGCGCTCACACAGCAATTAGCTCAAAACAAAGCCAACCGTGTGGTATTGTTTGGTCACAAAACCCTGCCCGGTGCCGCCTTTGAGCCACATATTTACCTGCAAGGCGGTTTTTCAAATATTACCAAAGAAACCTACCAACGCTATCCGCCTGCGCATATATTTCACTTGGCACGTTTTGCCGCTCCGCTCCCGTTTTTAAGGTTTATTTCTTCAAAATTTGGTAAAAAATCCAACCTACAACTCATTGATTTTCTGCGCAATGAAAATTCAACAACGCGTTTGCACTACGTAAGCGGCTCCTTGATGTATGGCGCCACCACCAGCGGCAGCCACAACGAAACGGCCGCACTGAATCCGGTAGGATTTGCCAAAGCCTATGTGGCCGCCGAACTGCCTTTTATGCAAGCAAGAAAGCAGGATTTATCAGTATCATTTTACCGCCCCGGCTGGATATTAGGACCCGATTCGTGGTTTAAAACCTTTTTTTGGAGACCATTTTGCAAAACCGGAAAAGTGCCTTACTACGGCGATGGAAGTCAATTAATGTCATTGGTTTCGCTCCATGATTGCGCGGCTATTATTGCCCGGGGAGCGGAACATTTGCCACTGAACGAAGATTTGAACGTGTTTGCCAAACCGCCCATTACCCAAAAGGAATTCAGCGAAAAGGTGGCGCAAAGCCTTGGTTGCGAAAGCTATTCAGTTGATTTAGAGCAAATGAAAAAGTTGGGAATAGACCGACATGCCATTGAAGCCCTCACCACGAGTATTCCGCTCAGCAGCAAACACGGTGATTTTTATAATTCCTTTAGGCCGGAATATAAAAGCGTTGAGGAACTCATTGGAAATGTTTGTGTGCAATTGCAGAAGCAGAATGAAGTGTTTTTATCGGGTGCTTAAAAACGACAGAATCCCCCCAAATACATGCTACTTGATGCGATTGAGACTACCCATTTTTATGACTGAAAACATACAGCGCATACTCGCCCCATTTGCGTGCGGGCGTGCGGTTAAGCCATAAATCGGTGTTCCATAAAAGCCACCGGCCTTTGTTTTTGAGCAATATGTTGAACCTGATATAATACCAAGCGGGGTGCATAATGGAGTAGCCACGGTACGACTCTAAAGAATAATTCTTGAAATGTTGCCTGATTTCGCGGTACGAATAGCACACGCTTTCAAGGTAACGCGAAGGAGAATAGCCACCCCAAACCTTGAAAAACCGACTGAAGGCAGCTCGCGGTCTCAGTTTCAGCAATTCTATAATAGTGCCTTGCAAATACCATTTATTCACAAAAGTAAGAACCATTTTACCCTCTTTGTCGAGTAATTGCCCCAAGGCATCGGCTGCAAGAGAAAGGTCTTTAACGGTGTTGAGTGCTCCGAAAAAAACGTAAATCATATCAAATTTTACGCCCGGAAAAAGCCTTACCACATCTTCTACGCTGCCCTGAGCCACCTGTATATTAGGCAAATTATAATGCGTTTTTTTCTCATTGGCAAGGTTCACCATTTGCTGCGACACATCAATTCCATAACACATGGCTTCGGGATGCGACATGGCAAAATGCGCCAAATCGAGTCCGCTGCCAAAGCCTATTTCAAGCACGGTGGCAAATTTTTCCTTGTGCACAAAAGTTCTGAAATCAGCACGTATGCGTTGCAACACCGGGTTTTTCCAATAGCGCGCTTCAAACTCAGGTGCGTCTTGGTCGTAGTAGGCGCCTACTTTTTCATAATAATTGACTGCCTTATCTTGCATTTTTCAATTCGCTTAGCAAATAGCCTGCGGTTCCCCAAAATAGGAAGGCAAACTTGTCGGTATTGAGAAAATTGTTGAAGAATCCGTGAAATAAATAGGTGCTGAGCATGGCAAACGCGATAATGAGTCCGGCACTGCGATGGGCTTTAGGCACGGAAAAAACCTGATGAACCCATGAAAAAATGAGAATGAGCCACGAAAGCAATCCAAATATTCCCAATTCGCTCAGGTAGAGCAAGGGTTCTGAGTGCACGGTTCCGCCTGAGTTTTCAGGTATGTGGTGCGCGTCTTCAACCGTTAATCGGTTTTTGTAGCGCGCATCTTGAAAAGGAATGTATTGAAACTGAAAAGTGCCCGGACCAAATCCGGTAAGTGGTTTTTCTGCAAACATGTTGAGCGCCGCCACCCACCTGTTTATCCGCTCCACATTTGATACATCGGTTTGCACATTGGTTACCGAAGCGGTGCGCTCCACAAGGCTCGCATACTCATCGCGCGAGTTGTAGTTGTTGGATTGAAAAGCCTGAACCACACGGTCTTGAAAAAATAACAATCCACCTGACAGAGCGGCCAACATATATACGAGGTGACGCTTTTTAAAACCGGTTTTTACCATATAAAAAACCACCATAGCAAAGGGCAAACTAAGAAAAGCAGCCCGGCTTGTAGAAACCCTGATAGCCACGGCAACCACGCACAACACCAAAATATACAACATGCGTTGGCGCACCTGTTGGCTATAAATAGCCTTGCCCAGCCAATAGACAAACAAAAAGGACGACGAAGCCGCAAATATGGTGTGGTCGGCATAGAAGGGTTCAAATATTTTTGGAATGGTTACCGCATTAAAATCCCAGCTACTCCAATGGTACAACGACCAATAGAAACTGAGCAAAATACCCACGGTATAGGCCGAAATTAAATAATGAAACGCTTGCTTCTGCTTGCGGCTCAGGTAATAAACCAAACCAAAAAAAGTAATGAGATACAGCAGGTAAACCAAACTGTATTTGAGCGAAACAAAAAACTGCGTAGAAAATAGTGTGCCTATTACCAGCATACAGCACATAAATAACAGGGGCAAAAATTGTTTCAACTCAAGCATAAAAGCCTGAAAATTAAAAGCAACTTTAAAACCAAGCGCCACTGCCATAATGATGGTTAGAAATTCGGTGGGAATAATCATGTTAATACCATCAAAAATCTCTGTCTCAACACTTAGCGGGAGCGAGAATGCCAGCAGCAAGGCAAAACTATAATACAAATTGAAGCGATATACGCCATAACCAAATAGCAGCACGGCCCCCAGCGACAAAAGCAACCATGCATGGTAATATTGCAAGCCCAGCCAAAGCAAGAGTATTACCAAAAAAGGAATCGGTAATAAAAGTAATCGGTTAGCTTTTGTCTTTAGCACTGAAAAGCAATAATTGAATGAGCCAAGTGGCGGCAGCGATAATAACAAAAGCGGTGAGCGAAAGCAGCAAACGCGGTGGCCACACAGGTTCATTGCTCGGTATGGCTTCGGTTATTACATACGAAGTGGGCAGCGGTGTGTCCATGTTTTCCTGCTCGCGTCGGTGGTTGTCGCGCTTTGCCAGCAACACTTGGTACTCTCGGTCCAACAAATCTTTCAGGTTCTCTACTTCGCGCAACCTCACTTCTTCTTCAAGGTTGGTGGCCATTTTAAAAGAATCTTGTTTTTGTTTGAGCCTGTACATCAATCGCTCCTGTTTTTTGGCAATCTTTGAAGCGTAATCCACAGCATCTCTGCGGTTTACAGAAAGCAAGTCTTCCTTTATCACATCGCCCAAATGCACCAGAGTGTTGGCCATTTTGGCGGCCATTACCGGGTCTTTGTCCTCCACTTCTATCGACACCGAACTGTACCGTGTTTTTTGGATTTTGATACGGTCATCAATTTGCTGATACAACACCGATTTGGCTCCAACACCTTTAGGGTCAATACCATAGTAATTGTATAAATCAAAAAGATGGGCGAGCGTATCTTTCATTTTGCCTGAGATGAGAATTTGGATGTGTCCATCAATTTCCTTGTCGCTGGCAAATCCAATCCCCTGGTTTTCCAATTGTCGGGCGGGCACAAAAAGAGGCACATATATAATGGTTTCCGACTGGTACATGGGGGTGATAAACCAAGAGGAAGTGGCGAAATAGGTGAGCACAAATCCAAGCGTACCCAATATAAAAATCGTTTTTACATTGGGAAAATCCAATTTCTTAGAATCGTTCATTTAAGATTTAACCTGTAAAGTTGCGGCTAAATTATGTGTTTTTTGCCGGTAATTTCTCAGCACTTCCTTTTCAAAATCATGGGGAAAATAGGCCGCTTCGTTTTTGCGGAACGTATATCTGCCGTTGTGCTGCACGCTTTTTTTGAAACAATGCTTTTTAAACTCATTACGCGCCATTTGCTCCACTTTTTCACCCATAATTCCACGCAAAATCCACTCGCCCAACCGCTGTATTAAGAAAATGTTATCAGTGGGTTTGGCGCATTTTGGGAAAGCCGCATTGGGAAAAAAATGGCTTATCCAATTGTTTTGAGCAAAAAACCTCATGAAGACTTTGCTGCCGAATAAAGGTTTAAGAGTAATGGCCTCCATCGCCTGGTATCGGTTCTTTTTTTCCAACTCAAGTGCATCGGTGGCAAGCAGGTAGTTTACACACAAAAACTTGTGACTGTTGAAGAAAAATATTTTCTTCATTAAAATAGCCAAGGCTTTTACGGTCCAAACCCTGTCAGGCGCCGTTATTATAAAAAAATCGATGTCTGACTCAGGTCGGGCGCCCCATTTTGACAAGGAACCCGATACTGCAATGCCCCGCACATAAGGAATGAGACGCAGCAAAAGCGACATTCGGCCCGCATAGCGAAACATTTTTTGGTTCAGTTTCAGGTATTTCAGGCGCTCATCTATTATATGTCTGTTTTTTGTAAAAGCATAATAACCAGCTTTTTCGCATATTACACCACTCCTCAATAAATCATCCAAATGCGACACCACCGCCGTCTTGTTGCAATGTTCATTACAAAAACCATGAATCTCATCCGCCGAAAGTGCATGGCTGAAATAATCGAAGTAATGAAATACATTGACAATATGTTGTTGCTCTTTATCCATTTCAAACGTAAACATCTACAGGAACCAAGTATAGTAATGATGCACCTGACAGTATTTTGCCGCCAATGGTTGCAGCTACCCATACGGAAAATATGGAATTAAGCTTTGTTAGGTGAAGCTGATTAAGACCCAAAAAGCTAATAAAGAAGCGCTTGGAAAGGTATCCTTAGCTTTTGGTTTTGTCAATAGGATTTTATTCCTGCAATTTTATGGAGGCGGAGTTTACACAGTAACGCAAGCCTGTAGGCTCCGGACCATCGGGAAAAACATGTCCCAAATGCGCATCGCATACATTGCACAAAATTTCTACGCGCACCATGCCGTAAGAAGTGTCTTTCACATATTTAATAGCCGTATTGTCTATGGTTTGGGTAAAACTTGGCCAGCCTGTACCCGACTCAAATTTTATGTTGGAATCGAAAAGGGCTTCGCCGCAACAACGGCAGGTGTACAAACCCGGTTGGTGGCTTTCGCAATATTCACCAGTAAAAGAAGGCTCCGTACCATGTTTTCTGGTGATGTAAAACTCCTTGTCAGTAAGCAGTTTACGCCATTCTTCTTCGGCTTTTTCCACTCTTCGTTTCGGATGTGGATTGCCATTATTGGCCAAGTGTATGATGTCGTTCCATTTGAGCATGTGGTTCAAAACAGCAGAATTTACTTTTGGTTCAGCAGCAAAGGTATTGTCCGTTTTTACTGTCGCGTAATTTCAAATCAAATACAAAAGCATTATCTGTTGATTCATCTTGAAGCTACCTTCCTCACCTCCTAAGCCCCAAACCTCCTTACCTCACTTTAATCGCAACATCTAAACGACGAATAAAGAAGAATCCACAAGCCCATCGCATTTTTTTGATTCACCTGCCTGCATTATGTGCTAAAGTTTAAATTTGGCAATGTATTTCTAAAGCAATTTGAGAATGGGACTTTTTTCTATGTTCAAAGGCGAACTGATTGACATCATTGAGTGGACGGATGAAAGCAGCAACACGCTTGTGTACCGTTTTGAACGACAAGACAATGAGATTAAAAATGGCGCCAAACTCACCGTGCGCGAAGGGCAAGTGGCCGTATTTATAAACGAAGGCGAAATGGCTGATGTTTTCAACCCCGGCATGTACACGCTCAGCACCCAAAACCTGCCGGTGCTTAGCACACTAAAAGGCTGGAAATACGGTTTTGACAGTCCGTTTAAAGCGGAAGTATATTTTGTAAACACCCGCATGTTTACCGACCAAAAGTGGGGCACCAAAAATCCCATAACCCTTAGCGATGAGCGTTTTGGTATGATAGAACTCCGCGCATTTGGCAGCTATGTGTTCAAAGTGAAGCACCCGCGCATTTTTATAAAGGAAATAGTGGGCACCAAAGGGCATTTTACCCAAGAAGAAATAGCCCAACAACTACGCAGCCTTATTGTAGCCCGCTTTACCGATGCCGTAGGCGAGTCGGGTTTGCCCATAGAAGCTTATGCCGCCAACAACAAAGAGCTTTCTACTCTCATACACAACAACATGCGCCTTGAGTTTGAAAATTTTGGTGTAGAATTGGTGGGCTTTTTTATTGAAAATATTTCGATGCCTGAAGAAGTGAAGAAAGAGATTTTTGAACTGAGCAGGCTCAACAAAATAGACATAAACAAGCTGGCGCAGCTAAAAACTGCCAAGGCCATAGAAAAAGCCGCTGAAAACCCATCTGGTACGGCGGGTGCAGGCATGGGAATGGGTATGGGCTTTGCCATGGCCAACCAAATGCAGCAAGGTTTTTCGCAAAATGCCAATGGTTCAGGCAGCGCTTCTACGCCACCGCCACTACCCGGCCAAGCGCAATGGTATGCCGCTGTAAACGGACAGCAGCAAGGTCCTTTGGCGGTTGATGACCTCAAAACCTTGATAACTTCAGGCAATATAAACCGCGACACATTGGTGTGGAAAGCAGGCATGGAAAACTGGCTGGCAGCAGAAAGCACCGAACTGAAAGCATTGTTTAGCCAAGTGCCACCACCGCTACCCAAATAATAGCCCACATGCACGCACAGGAAGAAGCTACCGATACTTTCAGTTGTCAAAACTGCGGCGCCGATTTGAAATACCAACCCGGTACCAAATCGCTGGTGTGCCAATATTGCGGCACCACCAACCAAATAGAGCCCGATGAAGTAGAAATTGAGGAAATTGATTTCCTCTCGCATTTGGATTTACAGCCACAGGCAGGCGATGAAATGAGTATTCATGCGGCCAAATGCAACAAATGCGGTGCTACGAGCAGCTTGGATAAAGACCTGAAATCGGCACTTTGCCCCTATTGTGCCAATCCATTGATTATTGACGATGCACATACCGAACATTTTTTAAAACCCAAATCGCTGCTGCCCTTCAAGCTCACCGCCGATGAAGCAACTGTGGCGTTTAAAAAATGGATTAAAAAACTGTGGTTTGCCCCCAATGCACTGAAAAAAAATGTATTGCGGTCAGAACATTTTAAAGGAGTGTACCTACCCTACTGGACCTACGATACCGATACCTACACCCGCTACACCGGCATGCGCGGCGATTATTATTACGAAACCGAAACCTACACAACTACCGAAAATGGCAAAACGGTAACCAAAACCCGGCAGGTGCGCAAAACGCGTTGGTGGCCGGCCTCAGGTTCTGTGAGCCACTTTTTTGACGATATTTTAGTGGTAGCATCCAATGCATTGCCCCGCACTTATGTAAACAAACTGGAGCCCTGGGATTTGCACAACCTTACGCCTTTCAACGAAAAATACCTGAGCGGTTTCATTACCGAAAAATACCAACTCGATTTAAAAGGCGGTTTTGAGCAAGCCAAAGACGATATTCAGCCCGCCATTGACAGCTTGATACGAAGTGATATTGGTGGCGATGAACAACGCATTCTGAGCAAAAAAACCAAGTACGACCGCATTACTTTCAAACATTTGCTTTTGCCCACCTACATAAGCGCTTTTTGGTTTAAGAAGAAGTTGTACCGCTTTATAGTAAACGCCCGCACCGGCGAAGTGCAAGGCGAAAGACCCTGGAGCTGGATTAAAATTACCTTGGCTATCTTGCTGGCCATCATACTATTGGCAGCAGCCTTTTTTGTATATAATGAATACACTAAACAACATTGAGCAGCATAAGAAGATTTTGGCGACGACTTAAGCGCAGCTTTTCCAATCCTGCCACGCATTTTAGCGCAAATGTGCTGCTATTGGGTGCGGCGGTGCTCGAAAATATGTACGTACAAGTCTTTTGCAAACCCGTGGTTTGGGCCATCGTGGTGCTTGCCGTTATCTTCCTGCCTTTCCTGTTTTATCCGCTTTTGCGCCATAAACTACGGGGTATAAAACCGCTTCTCTTCTTTTTTCACGGCATGGCTTCAGTGGCCTGCGTGTATTGCATTATTTTTTTGGAAGAGCTCAACCTGCTTGGCCTGCCGCTGCTGTTGGTAGGTGTGGGTTTTCTGGTGTATGTGCCCCATATTTTTCTTTGGCAAATGCTGCATTGGACCTTTATGAACCGCGCCAACCGCGCCATGATTAAGTACTTTCTTGCACCATTCGTATTGGCTTTTGTGGTATTTGTGTATTGCGGTTTGGAATATAAAAAAGTAGCCACACAGCTTCCCGAAGCCATCACACAGAATAAATTGGGTTCACTGGCGCAAAGCTCATTTATGACCGAGCGCATTTTGGGCATGCACTTCAAATACCACACGCGTTTTTCAGAATACGATGGCTGGCGGCCACCTATGCACGATCCGCTTTTGGTGGCGGGCTATTGGTACAATGGTTTTAAAGATCCACTGGCTGTGGGGCTTGAAGAGCGGATGCGTATTTACCACAAAACCTTTCCCGACAAGCCTTTGCAAATGAATTGTTCCTGCGCCGACTTCTACAGCGAGCAATATTTCAAAGACCCCATTTTCAGAAAATTCAAGTAAGCTTCTCCCCTTTCATTTCAGTTGTCTTTTTCTACAGTTCAGCCTTGAGATACCGCATCTGAACCGCGTTGCGCTTTCGCAACTTTTAAAGGAGTAATTCCTTCGCAGCATCAAAAAAATAAGACAATTGACATGAAAGGATTGCTATACACAATTATTTTGGTAATGCTGTTGGCCGGTTGGTCGGCGCATGCACAAGCACTTACCGGCACCATAAAAGGTTCGGTACACGACCGCGAAACCCGGCAAGCACTTATTGGGGCACAAATTATGGTGCTCAATACAAGTTTGGGTGCCGCTACCAATGCGTTGGGCGAATTCAGTTTGAGTGAGGTGCCGGCAGGCCGGGTGAGTTTGCAAATAAGCTACCTGGGCTACGAAACTATTTTGATGAGCAACCTGCAACTGAGCAGTGCCAAAGAAATGGTGCTCAACATAGAAATGGAGGAAAGTATAATAAAAAGCGAAGAAGTAGTAATAACCGCCGAAGCCGACAAAGGCAAACCCAACAACGAATTGGCTACCGTGAGTGTGCGCAAGTTCACGGTTGAGGAATCTGCGATGTTTGCAGGCGCACGAAATGATGTGAGCAGAATGGCAGCCAACTTTGCGGGTGTTCAGGCCTCAAACGATCAGGCCAACGATATAGTAATTCGAGGAAACTCGCCCAACGCCCTTTTGTGGCGACTTGAAGGGGTGGACATACCCAACCCCAACCACTTTGGCAATTTTGGCAGCGCCGGTGGCCCCGTGAGCATGCTCAACAACAATGTGCTCAGCAATTCCGACTTTTTTACCGGCGCCTTTCCCGCCAACTACGGCAATACGGTTTCGGGTGTTTTTGACCTGAAAATGCGCAACGGCAACAGCAGCAAACACGAGTTTTTGGGTCAAGTGGGTTTCAATGGATTTGAGCTGGGCGCCGAAGGACCCTTGTCGCGAAAAAGTGGTGCATCGTACCTGATAAATGCCCGCTACTCAACCCTTGAAGTGATGCAAAACCTGGGCTTGAATGTGGGAACAGGAACAGCAGTGACGCATTACAAAGACCTTACCTTTAAACTGAATTTTCCACTGAAAAACCAAGCCAATTTTTCGGTTTTTGGCATAGGCGGCAGCAGCAGTATAGACTTTGTAAACAGCAAAGCCGACAGCAGCGAACAAGGCGATTTATGGTCGCAGGCATCGCAGGATATTTACAACCGGACCAAAATGGGCGTGCTGGGTTTCAATTATTCTAAATTGCTGGGAGCCAACAGCTATATGAAATTGATAGGCGCCTACACCACCCAAATAAATGGCGACCGCGTGGACTCAGTAGCGCCTGAAACGAGGAAAGTTTATGAGTTTTACAACCAAAACTACCACAACGACAAAGGTTTTTTTCATGGCTACTACAACGCCAAGCTCAATGCCAAAAACACCTTTAGAGCCGGTTTGATTGTGAACCACTACCTCTACTCTATAAAAGATAGTGTGTATAAAAACAACAGCGGCGAATACCTGACCCTGACCAACTCGCAGGGCAACACCGATTTGTGGCAAGCCTATGCAAGTCAGGTTCATAAATTCAACCCGCGCCTGAGTGCCACACTGGGTTTGCACGCACAGATGCTGGCACTTAATAAGAAATACGCCATAGAACCAAGAGCGGGGCTCAGCTATAAACTCAACAGTAAAAGCGCACTGAACTTTGGCTATGGATTGCACTCCTACATGGTTCCGCTCAACTTTTATTTTACCGAAGTGCAACTTGCCAACGGCAGCTATGTGCAGCCCAATACGCAATTGAATTTTACCAAAAGCCATCACTTGGTGCTTGGTTTTAATACCACGCTGGGTCGCAGCTATCATTTTAAAGCAGAAACCTATTGGCAACACGTGTTTGGTGCCGCAGTCGGCACGCGAAACAACTCAACTTTTTCTACGCTCAATATGGCTTCATTTGACTTTAGCGCACCCGACAGCCTTAAAAACGGTGGCACAGGACGCAACTACGGGCTGGAACTTACCCTGGAACGCTACCTGAACAAGGGTTTTTACCTGCTTGCCACCACTTCGCTGTTCAACTCAACCTACGTGGCCAACAACGGGCAGCGCTACAATACCAAGTTCAACAATGGCTATGTGCTTAATTTGTTGGCGGGCAAAGAATGGGGTTTGGGTGGCAGCAAAAGCAGCGGCAGCCGAAAATCCATTAGCTATGATGTGAAACTTACCACCGCGGGCGGACAACGTTATACCCCGATAAATCAGGAAAAATCGCAACTTGCAGGCCAATCAGTTTATGTTTTGAACCAACCTTATTCACAACAATTTTCACCCTATTTCCGCTGCGATATGCGCTTGTCGTTTAAGCTCATGTTTAAAGGCGTGGAGCAAGAGTGGGCTTTTGACGTGCAAAATGTAACCAACCACCAAAATCCGCTTTTTCAACGCTACAATGCCGGAACCGGAAAAGTGGATGTTTCGTACCAATTGGGTTTGTTTCCCATTATGCAATACCGTATTATTTTTTAGCTTCAAATGCCAAGGATTTTTAGATACATTCTCCTTTTAATAGCAGTAGCGGCCATTGGGTCGCTACTGTACTATATTTTGGCCGGTTCGCCACCCGAAGCCGAAATGGCCGGCATTATTAGTTTCGCCATTAGTTTTGGCCACACCGTTACCATTACGGCAAGTTGCTTTTGGCTAATTGACACCCTGAATAAACGACTGCCCTGGAAAACCGCTGCGCGGAAGCGTTTGCTTTATGAAATAAGTAGTATAATACTTATTTCCCTTACGGTGGCCTTTGTTTTTGGACTGATAAGCCCCAATATTTCGTGGCACAACCGAAGCGAATTTGTGGAAGGATTCAAATACAACGCCCTTATTGCCGTGCCGGTAACGGTAATCATAGTGAGCATTTTTGAAGGTTCGGTGTTTTTTAGAGAGTGGAAAAACACCCTGCTAGAGCAAGAGCGACTGCAAAAAGCACATTTGCAGGCACAGTACAACAACCTCAAAAACCAATTGAATCCACATTTTCTCTTCAACAGCCTCAATACACTCACAAGTCTCATAGAACTTGATCAGGAGCGTGCGGTGGCTTATTTGCAAAATATATCAAAATACCTGCGTATTGTACTCACACAAACCAACGAAGAAGTAATAAGCGTGCGCGAAGAACTGGAGTTGGTGCAGCTGTATATAAACATACAAAAAGAGCGGTTTGGAGAATCAATAAAATTGGAAATAAGCTTGCCTGATGAAGTAAAACAACAGAAAATAGCGCCGCTTGCTTTGCAGATGTTGGTAGAAAATGCCATAAAGCACAACGTGGTTTCGGCCACATTGCCACTAAAAATCCTGATAGCTTATGAGCCGGGTTTTATAACCGTAAGCAATAAAAAACAAGCTAAAAAACAACTTGAAGGTGGAGCCGGCATAGGTTTGCAAAATATAAAGAAACGCTACGAGTTGCTCAACGGCCATGCTCCTATTATAATTGATGAAGATTTTTTCACGGTAAAAATTCCTGTTTTAGAACTGAGTATATGAAAGTGATAATTGCAGAAGACGAAAAACTGGCCGCCGACCGGTTGATAAAAATGCTGCACAACGTGAACCCTGCAATTGAGGTAATAGCGGTGTTTGATGCTGTGAAGCAACTTAAATGCTGGCTTGAACAACATGCTGAACAAGTGGAACTGGCCTTTTTTGACATACAACTTGCCGACGGAACAAGCTTTGAAGCATTTGAAAATACTCAATTCAACTTTCCGGTGGTGTTTACTACAGCGTTCAACCAATATGCTATTCAGGCTTTTAAGGTGAATAGTATTGACTATTTGCTGAAACCCATTGAGCCCGAAGCCCTGCAAAATGCATTGCAAAAACACAAGCGCATTAAAACCAATGAAATAGACTACCAACTTTTGATAAAAAGCCTTAGACCAGAGTTTAAAGACCGTTTTTTGGTAAGTGTGGGTCAAAAACTGTTGCCAATAAGTGCCGGGCAAATTGCCTATTTCTATATAAAAGACGGCGTGGTATTGTTGGTAATCCACAAAGGCAACAAATATCCGGTCAACTACAATTTAGACGAATTGGAAGAAATGCTTGACCCCGGCAAGTTTTTCAGAATCAACCGCCAACTCATCACGGCCATTGAATCGGTGCAGCAGGTGCATCATTATTTCAACGGCAAACTAAAGCTCGATTTATTGCCCAAACCAGAAGGCGAGATTCTGGTTAGCCGCCTGAAAGCCGCAGATTTCAAGAAATGGCTGGGGTATTGAGGTGTATGGAGCAGCCCCCTATTAATCGGACTCGGTATCAAAATTAATATTTAGTGTTATATTTCAACATAGATTTGCGTCTGAAAGTTGTGCTCATTGCTCCTTTCTTGTACTTTTTATGCGCAGCGGGCTAATTGTTTTTTAAAGGTGCTTATGATAAAGTGCCTTGTTCAACACATTTATGGGCAATTATTCAATAACTATTCGGTAAACGGCAGAAAAAGCTTGGTTGTGTAGATGCAGCAAATAGGTGCCTGCCGGTAATTGACTGGTGCTAATGGTATTTATTTTTGAGTTGAGCATGGTTTTCAGCCAAACGGCGCCACTTAGGGTGCTCAGTTCAGCTGCTACGCTTTGGTTTTCGGGTAAATCTATAAACAGCAGGTCATTCGCCGGATTGGGGTAAATAGCCACCTTTTGGGCAAGCTGTTCGCTGTTGGTTCCCAACATTACCGCGCCTTCGCTCATTATAGTGGTGTCGGTGCAGCCGGTGGCAGTATTGGTGGCCAACAACATAATATCAAACCGTCCGGCACTATCAATTTTTTGGCTGAAATTGGTACTTTGCGCCGTGGCAAAGGGCGGATTGCCAATAAACCACTCATATTGTGGCCCGTTGAGTGGCACGGTGGCATTGGTTATGCGCAATACATCGCCCGGTTTGGTAAATTTTGTGGGCAGGTTAAAATCACTTTTTGGCGCTTCCAACAATTCCAAAACCGTTGTATCGGTACTGCTGCAATGGTTTGAATCCATGTAGCTGTATATGATTTCATAGCTTCCTGCATCAAAATTCCGCGGATTGAGCGTGAGCGGGCTTTTGTCGCTGTTTATTTTTTTTCCGCTCCAAACACCACCTTTCGGCTCTGCTTTTATTACAATTTTGGGTTCGCTTTTGCAGGCTTTGGTATAGTCGGTTATTTTTACTTTTGGCGTATAATAAAATACCTGAGCAAAATTGGTATCCACGCCCGTGCAGCCGCTGTTGCTGTCGGTATAGGAGTAAATAAGTAAATGCGGTCCTAAACCGGCTTTGTCGGCATCAAAAACGTTTTTCTTGTTAATGGCAGTTCCTGTCCATTTGCCACCTTCGGGTTTTCCTTCCAATTGAATTTCAGGGCCGTAAATACAGGCACCAATATTTTTACCGGCATCCACTACAGGTGTTTTTTTGGCGGTTATTGTCAGGGTATCTATAATGCAATAGCTGCTATTGAGCTCCGTATAGTGGTAGTTTAGTTTGCCTCTTAAACCTTTGGTCACCAAGGTGTTTCCTTGTATTATTTGTGGCCCTTCCCAAGAGCCGCCATTTGCAGTTTTCAAACTAATAAGCGGTGGATTTTCGCCACATATTTTTCTTGATGACTCATAGTTCTGCGTATAATATTTCAAGGCAATCACCTTGGCGTATTTGTGTAGTTTACAGCCGATTGAATCGCTTACCGTAAGCGTGATAAGCCCCGAAAAACCATGAATAGCTTGCAAATTGAGCTCTATTGCGGTGCTGTCAGTTTTTCCTGAGTAGTTGAAGGCGGAGGCTACCTGCCATTGGTAAACAGGCTTGCCATGCGCGCCACTTATCAGGGGTTCAAATACCGTGTGGCTGTAGCCGCAAATAGTGGTGTCGTTCAGCTTGAAATGAAGGTTATTGGTGTTTTTCACATCCATTTTTGCACGCAAAACCGCAGTACCACAATCATTTACCACGGCCTTTATTTGTTGCAACCCCGTGTACCCTGCTTGCCAAATTATTTGCGGACCCGTTTGTGAAAGCAGGGTGTCGTTTACATACCACAGCACGGTATTTACCCGCGAATTATTTTTTTCCTTCACTTGCAATCTATAGCCGCCGCATGCATTCAATGTATCAATATGAAGCGAATATGCGCGTTTTTGCGTGTCAACCACCGTTATTCTATATACCTGCAAATCGCGTTTGGGAATTGGACAATTATTATTTTTTGCAGCAAAAACAAATTCGTAAGGTTTCTTCCTTATTTCATCAAAACCGGGTGTAAAACACAAAGTGGCTGTATCAATTGCCGAACCCGAATTGGCCACATTGACTACCGCATTTTTCCAGCCATCAACGTAAGTTAGTTTTACCGTATCGCCTGCAGGCGCTTGTGCCGAAATATTGAAACAGGAAATATGGCCCGCACAAATAATGGCTGAGTAATAAGCCCCATTATTGAGCCCCGACAAGACGGGCGGCGAAGTTCCCACACATTTTATTATAATAAATTGCTGTTCTCTAAAAAGATACCCCAGGTATTTGCCCTTGTGGTACAATTCGGTTTTAAATCCCAAAACCGCATGTTCAACCGCCATAGGCCTGAAAGTGGTAATACCGGTAAGCGAATCGTGATGAAAACCACGGGGAGGCGGCATGGAGTCGATTGGGTAACTCAAAAAACGGAGCGGTTTGTTGCTGCCAAAACCCCCGTTGTATGAGATGGAAGTAGTTGCTCCCGTTTTGGGTTCGCCCAGCATATACCGCACGGAGTCAATGGTTTGCTCATAAGACAGGCCGTTATCGAGCCGCGCATCTACACCCACACAGCTGATGAAAATGGGCGGTCGGTGCCATTTGGGTGATGAAACAGCTTCACAAAAATTCATTTCAGACTCAAGGTAAAAATAGGAACTCGCAGCACCGGTGGTAATGGCATTGGAACGGCAACATTGCTCAAAAACCACTTTGCCCAGACAACAACCCTTGCTTATTAAATCGGTGGCCACGAAGACGGTTTTCAATTCATAAAAACCAATGCCATAGCCAAAAGTTGATTTCGGATCCACGCAACGACCTTGCATGGTATCGCAAAGCGGGGTTATATCGCCTTTGTAGTTGAGTTTTGTTTTGAGTGAAGGATTGCCACAACTTGTTTTTATAATGATATCGCCTGCCGCAAGTGGCATGTTATTGCAGTCGCGGTAAAGGCGGGCAGTTATAATAAAGGTATCGCCGGCAATATGCTCCCACTCAAATTCGCCTCCTAATACATGCGATGCGCCTGCTTGTTGAACTGTGGACAGACAAAACAGACAAGCGATAAAAATTAAGTACTTCACTTTCAAAATTTTCTCGCACGCAAGGTACATAAGCCACTCATCAAAGCGCAATTAGTTTGGCAAATGCCAATTTGAGCGGGATTTAATGCAGAAAACTCAGCGGTTAATTTTATGGAAAACGGCTTCCGCCACACGTTCGCCATCCACTGCGGCAGATACAATTCCCCCCGCGTAGCCGGCTCCTTCTCCGCAGGGAAACAAGCCTTCAAGTGCCACGTGTTCAAGGCTTTCCGCATCGCGTGGTATGCGCACCGGCGATGAGGAACGGCTTTCGACGCCCACCAAATTGGCTTCGTTGGTGTAGTAAGGTTTCATTTTTTTGCCAAATGCCTTAAAAGCCTCCCGCAGCCGTGCAGTGAGGTTTTTGCCCAATACTTCCGATAAATCGACAGAAGCAAGCCCCGGAATGTAGGAACAATCGTTGAGCGAAGGCGACACTTTTCCTTCAACAAAGTCAACCATACGCTGCGCGGGGGCGGTTTGTTGTTGTCCACCGACTTGCCATGCTTTTTGCTCAAGCTGCATTTGCAGGTAAAGTCCGGCAAGCGGACCATGTTGTGCAAAGTCGGCCAAATCTTCCAACTCAATAGCGGCTACCATGCCCGAATTGGCATATTTTGAATTGCGTTTTGAAGGCGACATACCATTGACCACCACCTCGCCGGGGGCCGTGGCCGAAGGAACAATAAATCCACCCGGACACATACAGAAGGAAAAAACCCCGCGCTGTTGCTTGTTGAAATGGGTTTGGCTCACCACACTGTACGATGCCGCCGGAAGATACAAACCGCGGTCGTCGCAGTGGTATTGCATCTGATCTATAATCTGCTGCGGATGTTCAATGCGGATGCCCATGGCAAAAGGCTTGGCTTCAATGGCAATTTGGTGGCGGTACAGCATCTCATATATGTTGCGCGCTGAGTGGCCTGTGGCAAGTATTATATGATCATTCATCATACTTTCGCCGTTTTGCAACTTGAGCCCCTTCAATTTATTACTTTCAACTATTATATCTTCAACCCGCGTATTGAAACGAATTTCGCCACCACAATTAATAATGGTTTCGCGCAGGTTTTCTACCACTTTGGGCAGCTTGTTGGTACCAATATGTGGATGCGCATCAAACAAAATATCATAAGCCGCGCCGTGGTGGTGCAGAATTTCGAGAATGCGCCGCACAGAGCCGCGCTTTTTAGATCGGGTGTACAACTTGCCGTCGCTGTAAGTGCCGGCACCGCCTTCGCCAAAACAATAATTTGAGTCAGGATTTACCACATGCTCCTTGTTGATAGCCGCCAAATCACGACGTCGGTCGCGCACATTTTTGCCCCGCTCTATAACAACAGGTTTCAAACCCAACTCTATCAGGCGCAATGCCGCAAACATGCCCGCCGGACCACAACCCACTACAAGCACTTCGGGTGCATTGGCCACATTTTGCCATTGGTAGTCAAACTCAAAAACCTTACGTGCTTGCTCATTTACGAATACATCGGTTTCAAAATGAACTTTCACCTGCTTTCCCCTTGCGTCGATACTGCGTTTGGCAGGTTGTTCTATCAACTTGTCCTTGTCTGACAAACCGAGTTTCTGACGCAATAAGTTCTTCCGCTTTTCATCGTCAAAAGCTTCGGGTGGGTTTAGCGTTAACTTCAAGTGCTTATGCATGGTGCAAAAATACTTTTTTGATGTGCTGATGGGTTGATTTGCTGATGTGCTGATTTGCTGATGTGCTGATGTGCAAATGCGATGATGATTTGAAAATTTGGAGATTTGAAGATTGGTTAGATACCTTTCTCGCTTCGCGAGTTGGAGAATTTCTTTTTGATATGCTGATATGCTGATTTGTTGATGTGCTAATGTGCTGATTTTCTGATGGCAGAATTTGAAGATTTGATGATTTGAAAATTTGAAAATAATTGGGATTTCTTTACCGCTTTGCGGTTTCGAAATTTATTTTCTGATGTGCGGCGGTGAGATGTGAGTGGGTGAGTGCTTTTTAACCATGCACAATTATTGCGATCGCAGCAGACCTGACAGGTTTTGAAAACCTGTCAGGTCTCCCTATAATGATTTGAAAATCAATGAGATTACCTTACTCACTCGGCGAGCTTGTAAAAACATAAAAGCCCCAAAGGGGCGATGCAACTCAGCATAGGGCAACACCCGGTGAATAAACAAAATATTACCACCTCTCAAGCCCCAAAGGGGCGTCACAAAAAGTTATCGCAGCATTCCCATTCAAAACCCAATTATTCCAGCCGTCATTCCGCACTTGATCCGCAATCTTTTGAGTTGAAATACGAAAAAATCAGTTTGATCATCACCTATCACACATCACTTATCACCTATTATTCCAAGAGTCCATGGGGTCACTCGGCTGGAGCCGAGCGACAAACCGACTTTTTGATGTGCTGATTTGTTGATTTGCTAATGTGCTGATAGGAAATCCCTTGGCTCACTTTACGAGTGCTCAACAAGTCTAGGTTACCACGGCACCAAGTTTTTGGTTAAAAGTGTTGGATCAAAATTCAGGCATAACTATCGGCTCTGTTGAATTCATTCAACAACAAAATACACGGCGACGAGGACCAATTATCAGGCGCGGCTGAATTCATTTTGTGTAACCAACACAACTTTCACCTCCGCACGGCCAAACAGTTGCCTTACTTTCGCCTAACCAAAATTTTACCATAAAACAAACGGGTAGATTGGGTGGGAAAGGGGGCGGTTTAAGCAGCATAGAATTGAATTTTTTGGGCAAATCTTATCGACACTAATTATATTGCGGGCAAAAGCGTATTGTATGAAATTTTTGTTTTACAGCCTTCCATTGTTCTTGTTGCTCACCGCCTGCGGAAACCAACCCGATGGTCCGCTGGAAGAATATGAAATTGAAAAAATTGAAGATGAAATAGTAGCTGCTGTTCAGCACAAAAAATTGAAGTTGTACTCGGACAAAGGCCTGCAACACCAAATAGATCCTGATGAGTTTGACCTGCTTGTGCCTGCTGACTCAACCGGACGGCAGGATTTGGCTGGCTTTGGTGTGATAACCGAAGAAGAAATGGCGCTTAACCGAGGCGATTTTACCAACACTTCCACCGATTTGGCGGCGGTTTCGCTTTATGTAGCTTTTGAATCAAACGGCTACGAACAGTTTTTGCCGGTGGCGCTTGTATCGTGGAGCGAAGTAGCCAAAGTGCTCAATGCCAATTACAAAAGGCGTTTTTACGAATTTCTGCTGGGGCATTTTCAATCTAATATTGAAGCCTACCGCACAGAAATAGCCCGCGAACGACTTGAATTTGTCAACGACCGCCTGTTTAAAGCCCTGAAAAACGGTGAGATAGCCGCCTACGAAAACGACAACCTGGCGCATGTAAAAAGTCCGGGCGAACTGGAGCTTTTTATGGCACACAAAGAAGAACAATTTGTGCCCGACCCCAACAACCCTGACGAAAACATAATGAAATTTGTAGAAGTGCCAATATCGGCACAAGATATAACCCACTATTTGGCCGCTTATGATGAAAACGGGAAAATCGTGGCCATTACCATGATGATAAATGAAGATGTGCAAGGCTATCCGCTCAACCTGCCCTGGGTGGCCATGGACATTGATGAAGTAGAAAAAATGCTGGACGAAAACAGCTACAACTACCTGATAGAGCAAATAAAGGCCTACGAACAAGAACAGGAAAAACCCGCTGACTCAACTGCCACCGATACCACACAAACCAACAGTTGATATGGTTAGATTTACGGCAGCACTTAGCTTATTACTGTTTTTTTCGCCGGTTTTAGCACAACACGACAAGGCATTGGAAGTGCTCGATGAAGCAGTAACTTTATTGAACAAAGGCCGCTACAACGATGCCTACCTGAAGTTTAGCGAAGGAATAAGAATTGACAAAAGCAATGGCGAATTGCACTACGGCAAGGCCAATGCAGCCTATAATCTCAACCTGCTCGATACCGCCATTACAGAAGTGCAAATAGCAATGGAAATAGAAGGAAAAGAAAGTAAGTTGTACAACCTGCTAGGCAATATCCACTTCAGGTCGCGGCAATTTGACGAGGCGGTGCAGGCCTTTACCCAGGCCATAAACCTGAATGCCGTAAGCCAAACCAAAATCAATTTGCTCAATTGCTATTACAACCGCGGCAGTTGTTTGCTCATGCTAAAGGAATACAAAGAGGCGGAACCCGATTTTAGCAAAGCGATAGAGGAAAACCCAAAATTTGCCGAGGCCTACCACAACCGAGCCATTTGCTACTTGCGTACCGGAGAACAAGAAAAAGCCTGTGCCGACATTAGAAAAGCCATTTCGCTGGGCAGCCCGCGTTCTCAAAAATATTTGAAAGAAGCCTGTAATGAATAAATGGCTGTTATATTATTGCCTTTTCGCTGCATTTATCATAAGCTCATGTGGCACTAATTCTCATACAGGCAATTCGGGTGCTGAAAAACTCACACAGGTGAATATAAAATTTGCCAAAATTGTGCTGCCCTTACCGCCCAGTTTCAAAACCTTTACAGCCAACAACCTGCTTGAGCAAGCTGCCCATTTAAGCGGAGACACGGTTTTCAATGCATATTTCAAGAATTTATTGGTGTTGTATGAGTTGGAAAAAACACCTTATTTGCTGGCACATGATACCAGCGACATGGGGCATTTTGTACATATTAAGGAAATAAACTACGTGCCCTTGAACAAACAAATTGGCGAAATAATACTGGCGCATATAAAAAGTGAAACAAGAAAAGCATTTAGAAACCGCGAAATAAATACCAGTTTTACCGAACAGCGCTATATGAGCGCCGCCAACCTGCAAATGATGAAAGTGGTAACGGAATTGCAATCAGGAGCCTTGCGTTTGTGGCAAACCACTTTTCTACTGTCAACAGCCAACAAATCAATTTTAATAACCCACAATACCTTTTTCCCATTTGATATTGAAGATTATGTAAAGTCGATAAAAATGTATTAGGTCATGGAAAACTATTACTATGAAAATAATCCGGATGAGGCGGACAATTTGATTGACAAAACAGAAAGTAATAAAACCATGCTATGGCTAGCGGCATTTATCATGGGATTGTTGTTTTTTGCCATAGGTTTTTATTACAGCCATCAAAAAGTGACACCCATATTAATGGGCTCCATATTTGCTTTTATCGGCTTGCTTTTCGGCTACAAAATATCGGCTCTCTTATCTTTAACTTCTTTAAAAAGGCAATATGCAGCACTTACAGGCTTGCTTATTTGCGGCATTGCGGCGGTAGTGGGAGCGCGTCAGGTTTACGCCAAAGATTTATTAACCTGCCAAATATGCGGTTACCAATCAATAAACAGCTACCACGCTGAAGATGGCTGCCCCATTTGCCTGAATCCCTTGTGGAGCAGCGGAGAACTAAATGAATATTATAGTTCAGAAACACAATGGATGGCACGCGAACAGCGCTTTTGGTTTGGCGATAATTTTCCTAATGATACGGTGGACTTTTATTTCCCAGTCCAAATAATGGGCTATGCAAAAGACAGCCTTTGGAAACCATTGGATACCAGCCTTATTGACTCAATGGTATTGGCGCTGCAGGTTGTAAATAACAAAAAGGTAGATGTGGAGAAAATATTCTTTGAAAATTCAATGGTAGATTCGGCCAACTTGGTTGAAGAAGTGGAGCGCCTGAAAGGAGATTACACAACCTGCGAAGTATGCGGCTATCTTGCAGTTGAAAAAGAAAATGAAATTTCGGGATGTCAAGTTTGCCACAATCCCGTGTGGAATGGCTATGCCGAACGTATTTGGCGCAATATTTCGAAGCAGGAATGGCTGGTACAAGAACAGAAAAGCTACTTTGGCCACAACTTCCCATCCGATTCGGTTGACTTTAGCCAACCACTAACTGTTGACGGCTATGTAAAAAATCCGGTATGGAAACCCATAGACATCACAAAACCCTATAAACCTGTATTTTACAACGATTAGCGTTCCATACATTTTCAATGAATACGCCACCTTTACACCAAATTGACAACAGGTAATTACCTATAATAAAATGGAAAGCCGCAGGTTGATATTTCGCCCCGTAAACCAATCAGATACTGAGTTTATTTTTCAGCTCAGATCCAATGCGGCGGTAAACCAATATACCCCGCGCGAACTTGCCAAAAGCCTGGATGAGGCCAATGATTTTATCCAATTTATAACCAATGGCTACAGAAGCGAAGGCTGGCACTATTGGATAATCGTTAAAAAAGACACGCAAATGTCCATGGGCACCATAGGACTATGGAATTTTGATGAAGACCAAACAACTGCTGAACTGGGTTATGAGCTATTGCCCGCTTTTCAACGACAGGGTTTTATGTTCGAAGCATTGGAAATAATAATTAACTGGGCTTTTGCCAACTACCCGCTTCAAGAAATTGTGGCCAACACCCATTTTAATAATGAACCTTCAAGACAATTGCTGTTGAAAAGTGGTTTTGCGCACGACCCACAGCGATTTGATGAAACCGACAAGAACCTGATGGTTTTTGTTTTAAAACGAACAAAATGAAAATCATTATATTTTTAGCTTCTATCTTTTATTTCATTTTGAATAGTTGCGCCATTGACAAAAGCACAAAACGAAGCCGCCAAATGTCAATAGCCAATTCAAGTTTTATCAACAACCTTGACAGTATGAAAGCCGGTGCAGCAGCTGAATTTTCGGTTTACAACATCCAAAAAGGTGATTGCATAGCAGACATTGGTGTGGGGCCCGCTTGGTTTGAAGGTTATTGTATGCTTGTTTATGATTCCATTACACTTTTTGCTGAAGATATTTCGCGTCAAAACTTGAGGAATATTGCACCCGTTGTGGCCCAATACAGCACTTTGCGCAGCCATTCCACGCAAAACAATATACACGCAGTATTGGGCAAAAAAGACGATACAAGACTCAAAAAAGGCATTTTTGACAAAGTGATTGTCCGCGAAACCTTTCATCATTTCAGCGATCCCATGCCCATGCTCCAAAACCTGAAAAGCCTGCTGAAACCGGATGGAAGACTATATATTTATGAACCCAAACTTGAAGAAACTATTTATAATGAATCGTGTGAGGCGCCAAATTACGGGGTTGATGAGCTGCTCTCCTATTTTAAAAAAGCTGGGTTTAAACTGGAATCAAAAAACGAGCTGAGCGGAAATCCAGGCAATGTAGCACCTTGGTGGCCCCTAAATCCATCGATGCTTGAGGACAAACTCATTTTGGTTTATTCGCTGCCATAATCAGATCTTTTGATGATTGGGCTTAAATTTCGCATGTTTTGTAACAATTGCAGCGCTAGGGTACTGAGAAACACCTGGAAGAATGAAAATTGATTGCAACTAGGGCAACATATTAACAAACTGTTTGCGTTTAATTGCCTTATTTGAACCTATAAAAATTCCAGCATGAAATCACACATTTTATTATTCCTGCTTCTGTGCATTGGAAACTTAGCTTTCGGGCAAATTGGCGTACCCAAATTTGAGAAACGCGTGAAGGTTTACACCAATATAAACCCTTTTCCGGTAGGGCACAATATCTATGATGTACACTTCAACCTTGCCAACCTTTCGCCGGCACTGGTTCTGCGCAAAGCCAATGGCAATTTCAGAGAATTCAGCCTGATGGGTTTAGGATACTACAATTACTATGCATCTGATTATATTATGAGCAGTGCCCTAGGTAGCGCGTCTTATCTCGTTCACTACCAAGGCTACGGTTTTGGCGCCATGGCTGAAAACAATATTGAGCTATTTCAATTCAAGCATTTAAAACAACTTTCCATATACATTGGCTATTTTGGTGTGCTGCGGGCCGGACACTCACATTTTAGCACCTTTAACGGTAGTGATTATATAATTGGGAATACATGTTCAGTAACCGCCGGAATTACGCCACGTATTTTAATTCCTTTAAGCCAACGTTTCACGGCTGACATCAACTGCCCCATTTACCTGTTAAAATCAGAGTACAACCGCGATGCAAATACGCGAAATGGTACAGCCAACGGCGTATCCACCGGTCAGGTTATCATAGATCCATCAACAAAAGCATTTAGACTGGGCCTTTCTCTGCGGATATAAATTCATTACAATAACAAAACCACCGTCAACTAATAAAGACAACTAAACAAAAACTAAAATTATGAAAAAAATTAGTATTTTACTTTCGCTTTTGCTACTCGTTTTTGTGGGAAATGCACAGGAAATGAGTCCAAAATTTGAGAAACGCATTAAGCTCTATATGCCATTTAACCCATTTCCTAAAGCGGCATTCCCTTCCGGTAGTTTCAGTTGGAATTTGGCCAACCTGAGCCCTTCCGTTAGTTTTAGAAAAGCCAATGGCAACTTTCGCGAAATTGGTTTAAGCAGTTTGGGTAGCAATGTCGATTATTATACCAACAGCAGTTGGAACGATCTGTTTGGCACACAAAACGAAACCATCAGGTCGCGATGGAAAAACATAGCCTTTTATGTCGAAAGCAATTATGAGTTGCTGAAAATCAAGCGTTTGCACAACTTATCATTTTATCTGGGAGCCTATGCCAAAATGGGCATTGGTGGCGGCAAAACCGTATTGATGAGTGATAAGGCAACCCATATGAACTCCTTTAGTACAAACCTGGACTTTGGGCTGGTGCCCCGCCTTCAACTGCCCCTAAGTGAGCGCATTTTAGTTGACTTGAATTTTCCGTTGCCCATTTACTATGCACACTTATACCACAACGCGATTTACGATATAAACCGCACAAATTACAAGCAAACCCATTTAAGTACCGATCTTTTTTGGAATTATAATAGTATGATGCGTTTGGGAGTTTCCGTTAAATTCTGATAGGTACGTTACGTTGGTTTTGTGATTGGTTGTTGCATATTCGCCCCCTTTTCTTCCTTCTTGTTTGCAAAAAAGGAACTCAATATACTGTGTAACAAGCCTTTAAATTTTAAACTTTAAACTCAGCATCCCATGTCGCCCCATCCCCCGCCCCTTTCAGGTTCGGGCAGGCAGCCTTCCCCGCGGGGAAGGAGCTTGATTGCTTGTAAAATGGACTTTGGACTTTGGACATTACACATCCTTTAAACCTTGAACCTTAAACTTTAAACTCCTATAGGCTAATTTTCAATTTTTAGTTTTGAATTTTTCTTTATCCTTTAAACTAAAAAAGCCCCCACTTTGCAGCAGAGGCTTTCTATTGATAATGTAAAGGCTGTGGAAATCTAGAATCGGAAAATAATTCCCATATTATAGTTTCTTGGTTTGCCTACAAATACTTCCGCATCATCTGCATCATGGTCTTTGTCAAATGAGTTGTAAGCCGAGTTGTCAACCGCTTCTATAATGTAGAAATTGTTCATTACGTTGAAAACGTGGGCAAATACATCAATGGTAAAGTCGTCTGATTTGATGGGCAATCGGTAGCTTCCGTGGAAGTCAACGATGGCATAATCAGGCACTTTCCACGATTGTGGTCGGCCACCGTTTTCGAGTGAAGTACGGCTTGTAGGATCCCATTGTGAGTAGTTTTTGCCGTAATAGCGGTATTGCGCTGACAGCGACAAGCCACTCATTGGTTTTACAGTCAAAGTGGTCATTATTTGGTTTTGAGGCGCATCGCCCACCAACAAACCGTTGATGTAGAAATTAACAGTGGTATCAGAAGTTGTGCCCGGAAGCTCAAAAGTACCTTTTGCATCGCCTGTATGCACCCAGTTGCCAAATGAAGCAGCCGCATCAATTCTAATGGCTTTTATTGGGGCATAGGCCAATTCGAACTCAAAACCTGAGTGGTTGGCATTGATACCTTGCACAAATACAAAAGTTTCTGCACCGGTGGTGTTGTTGTTCAAAAGGATGGTTTTGGTTCTGTCGGTCCAGGTGGTGTTGTAGTAGTTGGCTTTGATGTTCATTTTCTTGTCTAACAAGTGGATATCCAAACCACCTTCAAAGCTTGTAAACTTCTCGTTGATCGGATCTTTTACCTGACCATTTCCATCGTTGATGGCAAAGTCGAAAATTGGGTTTTTAGATACAAAACCGGCATTGGCATAAGCGGCTACATTTGAGGTAAGCGAATAAAGCAAACCACCTTTTACTTGTCCGCCTCCAAGTCCTTTGTTTTCAGAGTAAATTTCTTTGCCGTTGGCATCCATACCAAAGTGGTTGGTGTAGGTATAACCCACATTGGTATAACCTGCCATACCAAAAGCTGACAAACGATTTTTGGTGTAATTGGCTGATGCATAGGCACCAAACCAACCCACGGTATTGGTGTTGTAGTAATCAACTTTGTCGCCCAAAAATGCCATTTGCTGTGCCGGAGTGGTAGCAAATGCATTTGAAGTATTTACAAAATAGTCGCCACCCAACAAATCTCTTACCGTTCTGAAGTGGTCTATTTTGGCATTTCTCCAATCGATACCAAAGGTGATGTTCAAGTTGTTGTTGACCTTGTAATACAATTTCGAAATGGCGCCAATGGTGTATTGGTTGTTGTGGCTGTTGCGCAAAATACCGGTTGAGCGGTTGAGCGAAGTGCTGTAGGCGCTGTCAATATTGTTGCTGTTTTCTGCTATTTCGGTGTCCCATTGGTAGTTGCCAAAGTTGCCCGGGCCGTACTTGGCTGTTACTTTGCCCATAGTACCCGAACCACCACCATAACCACCTGACCAATAAGCGGTAGTAGCCCAGTTGAGCTTATCGCTAAAAGTGTGGTACCAGTTGAGGTTGACCTGTGGTTTATGGAAAAAGTTTTCTCTTTCCATAATAAAATCCTGGTTGTGGCGGTTGCCGGTTCTGTTGGTGTACATGCCCCAATATTGCTGACCTTGGTATTGGGTGTTAACCGTATTATAGTTTTGGTTGAAATTCCACCCCGCTTCGGTGTATTTGTCGGCGGCTTTTGGATCATAACCATCAAGACTCAAAGCATATTGTTTGTTGTAGCGGGCAATGTTTTGTTTGTACAAATTTTGACCGTGTTGTTGAGGTGCGCCGATAACGTAAAACTCAAAGCGGTCTTTGGTGCTTGCTATATAGCTTGCGCCCATGTAGTATGACCAGGCATCGGTATAGGTCCCGTTGAAAAATCCATCGCCGGTTTTGCGTGCCATCGTAGCGTTGAACGCAAATTTGCCATCAATAAGGCCGGTGTTGGCGGTAATGGTGGTTTTCTTGAAGTTCCAGCTACCGTATTCGTTTTTCACATAAACGCCACGCTCTTTGGCAGCGGGGTCGGTAATGATGTTGAGAGTACCACCAATTGAAGGAGTAGCCAAGTTTACAGCACTCAAACCGCGTTGCATCTGAATAGAGGAAGCGGCATCGCCAAGTCCGTCCCAGTTGCTCCAGTAAACCCAACCATTTTCCATGTCGTTTACCGGAACACCGTTGATCATAACTGCAATGTTCTTTTGGTCAAATCCGCGCACATTGATGCGTGAATCGCCGGCACCACCACCACCATTTACGGCGTAAACCGAAGGAGTAGCATTAAGCGCCTGTGGTACATCGCGGCTACCCAACGTTTTTTGCAACTCTTGTTTGTCAACCGTACTGAAGGTAAATGGCGTTTCTTTGGTAGAACGCGAAGCAAGAACCTCAAGTGCCGACAACTCGGTGGCTGAAGCTTGCATGGCAAAATCTACCACACTGCGACCGTTTACCTTTTCTTCCAAAGGTGCGTAGCCAACCATAGTTACCCTTAAAGTGGCGTCAGCGGCCACATTGGTGAGTACATAAGTACCATCGGCAGTGGTTGCCACACCATTGGTAGTGCCTACCACCACCACGTTTGCACCAATCAAAGGCTCACCGCTTAGGGCATCGGTAACCGTTCCTTTGATTGTTGATTGTGCCCACACAGCTGACATCCATATAATGGCAGCGAGTGAAAATGAAATTTTCTTGTAAAAACCTCTCATAATTAATTGTTTTAAATGCGATGCGAAATTAGGATGACACCCAATGCTTAAACCCTATTTATCAATTAGTTACATAAATACAATGGAATAAAAACAATTCAATAAACCCGGTTTAACACCAAGTTAAAACAGCGGTAAAAACATCAGACCCAAAGTGTACCAAACACACCTTCAGGCGCCGTTTGGAGCTAATTGAAAAATGTTCACGCTATTTGACAATTTGAGAAGACTTAACAAAACCAAAAAGATTTGCTCACACCGCTATTGGCTTAACAGAATCTTAAATTATAATGGCAAGAAATGAGCTTGGGGTTGAACTTGGACTTTGGATATTGGACATTAGACATTGCACATCCTTAAAACCTTAAACCCGCCCCCTATTAGGTTCGGGCAGGCTTTAAACTATTACTAGCCAATTTTCAATTTGCAGTTTTCAATTTTTAATCATCCTTTGAACTCAGCATCCCATATCGCCCCATCCCAACCTTCCCCGCGGGGGAAGGAGCTTGATTGCTTGTAAAATGGACATTAGACTCTAGACATTTACATCCTTTAAACTTTAAACTTCTCCACCTTAAACTATTGCAAGCCAATTTGCAGTTTTCAATTT
>WGNN01000032.1 GCA_016124515.1 bacterium | reverse complement strand
AGAACGACGAAGTGGACAGGACTATAGTAGAAGTCGAGCTATTTCAATTCCTTTAAGGTGCGATTGTTAGAGCTCATTAATGTATTTAGGCATGACAACAGTTGGAATTTCAATTCCTTTAAGGTGCGATTGTTAGTCGCCTTTAAATTGCTGCAAGCGGTTGTTGATTTCTATTTCAATTCCTTTAAGGTGCGATTGTTAGCGCACTCGGTGCAAGGCAGTCGCCGCGTGGATTGGTATTTCAATTCCTTTAAGGTGCGATTGTTAGACTCAGAAGTAGCACACAGACAGTCATTAGAAAACGGATTTCAATTCCTTTAAGGTGCGATTGTTAGTATCCTTCATCCATCGACTTATTACCAACCCGATGTAATTTCAATTCCTTTAAGGTGCGATTGTTAGATATCAAAATACACCCGCACTTTGCCTTTGTTTTCAAATTTCAATTCCTTTAAGGTGCGATTGTTAGCAGCTCACTTAAAAGCAAGTACGCGCATTTGATACCATTTCAATTCCTTTAAGGTGCGATTGTTAGTAAAAACAAAATAAGAAGCGGTGAAATAACAGCCATATTTCAATTCCTTTAAGGTGCGATTGTTAGAATTTCACGAATTTAAACGCGGGTTTACGCCAAGATAATTTCAATTCCTTTAAGGTGCGATTGTTAGCAAGATTCTATACTTTGGCGACTATGACCCAAGTGGATTTCAATTCCTTTAAGGTGCGATTGTTAGCATGCAATAGGCGTTTACATATACCGGGCGGCCACTTATTTCAATTCCTTTAAGGTGCGATTGTTAGTTTTGTTTCTACAGTCACTCTAATATCGTTTTCGGTATTTCAATTCCTTTAAGGTGCGATTGTTAGCTTGCCTTTTATGGTGCTGAGCAACTGCAATAGCTGCATTTCAATTCCTTTAAGGTGCGATTGTTAGCACCTACAAATTGCTCAAGCACTTGGCTCATGGTCAATTTCAATTCCTTTAAGGTGCGATTGTTAGTTTAAAATTACCGTCCTTGGTACTTTCCATTACGTTGATTTCAATTCCTTTAAGGTGCGATTGTTAGTAGAATAATGATAAGCACAAATACTGTGACGCCAAATATTTCAATTCCTTTAAGGTGCGATTGTTAGCCGGCAAAATTAAGATTCTCATCCGCTTCTGCGACTTGTTTTGAGCGATTTTATCTGAAGTTTTCTAAGGCGAAAGTTGTCGATGTGAAGTAGCAATCTTTTGCCCCGCCATCGACAACAGGGTTTATGGCTTGCTACAAAGCTTTTTCAGTAAATTAAAGAGCTTTGGCCATGACACCTTCGGTCATTTGCATCTTATCGACAACCCAATGTGGGCTGCGGACTTGGAAAAGCATGATTTACTTTTATTGATTCAACAGCGGTCAATCTACATCCCTTAGACATGTTGGAAACCAATTCGGACCATTTTCTTTGCATCGCTGCCATTTTTGAAGATAGCTTATAGAAAATTGTCAAGCTCATTTTTTTCCTTTCCAATCACTTCTTTTTGCAACCACTTTTGGTCTTTGTTGGTAAAGATAATCAAGCTGTCGTCATCCTGCATCAGCAGTTTTGCCTTTTCTTTCAATTCTTTGAGTTGTACCGGACTCAGCTCGCCCTCAAAAACTGAATTCTGTATCCAATTCAAATACCTGCGGCAGAGTTTCAGCATTTTACCTACTCTTTTTTGATTGATGTCGTAAACTAATATGGTGTACATGGCGATGGTTGATTGGTGATAAGCGATCGGTGATGTGGCATATTTTTGGGGTTTTGGTTCTTAATCAAGTCTTTTTCTAATTTATAATTATTGCAACCAATTACTTTCACCATTTCTTCTACTTCGTGATAAAAATTTTGTTGCCAATTTATTATTCAAGTATCCGGCTTCATGCAGCATTTTGAGCCAAAAAGCGGTCTCATCTGCTTCTCTTACTACAAGGGACATTTTTGCATTATATCTTGCTCTTCCAAAGGCACTATAACTTGCATCCACCGAAGTTAATGGACGAATTATTAGTTTAGACATAATTTTCAAAGCATCATCATATTTAACTTGCATTAGTTGTTTTATAATTGAAAGGTCAAAAGCCTTTGTACGCTGCCTGAAAATCTCGTTATAATTCATTGCTTCTATTTTTATGGTAAAGAATCCGGGTTTTAATGGGTACAATTTAGCAACATTCCAAACAACAATGCAAAACCCTCAACAAAAAATCACTCAACACACACAAAATCATCACTTATCACCTATCACTTATCACCTATCACTTATCACTCATACATCCCTACCACCACATTTTAAAGGGTTTATAAGGTTCAATATCCAATAAGTGTTTTACCAATTTGTAGGCTTCAAGCTTTACCAAGTGCTTGTAACTTACATTGCGACCGAGGCTTCGGTGCATTATAGTTTCACTCAGGCGTTCATCAAAGGCCTTTAAAAATACTTTTCGTCCGGTATCTTTTAAATAAACGCCATTCATTTTGGCTTCAAAATGCGATTTATTTATCATCTTCTTGTTTAATACCTTAAATATTACTCGGTCAACCAACAGGGGCTTAAAAATTTCAGCCAAATCGAGCGCCAGTGAGTAGCGTCGTTCGCCCGGCTGATGCAGGTAGCTGATTGTGGGGTTAAGCTGCGTGTGGTAAATTTGGTCCAGGCATAGTGTGTAGCAGACCATATTACCGAATGAAATCAAGGCATTTACTTCATTGTCAGGTGGTTGTTTGGTTCTTCCCTGCATTTTAAAGTCGTTAATCACCACATCAAAAGCGAGGTAATACAATTTTCTAATATTTCCTTCCACGCCCATCAGGGTTTCTATATTCTCGGTGCTGTCAATCTGCGAGCGCCAGTTTTCAATTTCGGCTATTACACCTTCAAGGTCCTGATTTCTGCTGTTATAGTATTTCAGGTTTTTTTGGATGTTGAATGAAGCGCCATCTACAAACGACCTTGCTATTGCTATGCGTTTTTGTGGAAAATCATAATGTCGTACTTGTTGGGTAATAACCTTGCCGGCCAACAAATAATCTTTGGGCATGAATGAGCCGGTGTAATGCTCGTAATAATCAAAAAAGTGGACGCTTATATGGTGTTTCCCTAAAAAGTTATATAACGCGCTGTTGGTATCGAGGCTGCCAAAGCAATATAAATTCGACACGGTTTCTACGGGCAGGTACTTAGCGGGCTGTTCTTTTCCTTGTTCATCAACCGCCACAAATTTCAGGGTGTTGTCTTTGCGACTAAGCCGCCCGGGATTGAAGAGGTAGTAACTGCGTTTCATTGGCTAAGCGTTAATGGGTGATGTGTGATGGGTGATATGTGATATTTTAGGGGTTTTGGTTTTTAATCAGGTCTTTTTCTAATTTATATTTATAGCTGCCCATTACTTTCACAATTTCTTCTGCTTCGGGATAAAAGTTTGTGGCCATTTTATTATTCAGGTATCCGGCTTCATGCAGCATTTCGAGCCAAAAAGCGGTCTCATCTGCTTCTTCTACTACAATACACATTTTTGCATACTTCTCGCGTTTAGATCTTGCCCTGCAAAACGCCCTGTAATTTGCCGCTACTGATGTTGATGAACGAATTATTTGTTTACGCATAATTCCCAAGGCATCATCATATTTAATTTGCATTAATTCTTTTATTATTGAAAGAGCGAAAGCTTTTGTACGCTGCCTGAAAATCTCGTTATAATTCATTGCTTCTATTTTTATGGTGAAGAATCCGGGTTTTAATTGCAGGTACAATTTAGCAACATTCTAAACAACAGCGCAAAACCATCAACAAAATATCATTCATCACCTATCACCTATCACCTATCACCTATCACTTATAAAAACCTCACCCATCTCCAACCCAGCAAAATTCAAAATAGCTACAACTTTTGCAAAATTTCTTTTCTATACGTTCGGGACAGGTTTTTTGGTTTATTAGAGTTTCGGCTGCTGCAACTGCTTTTTCTATATAAGCTTCGTCTTCATTGGTAAGCTCTACCCGTTCGGTGGTGCGCAGCTTAGGATATTCAATAAGTCCGGTAGCGGCATCAATTCCCATTTTTTTGAGCAGGTATAGGTAGTATTTGGTTTGCCATATATGGGCATGTTCCATTTTGTTGCTCTTTTTTACTTCGTGTACCACCTTGTTTTTGGCGTCGTAGAAGTCAATCTTGGCTACTCCCAGGTCGAGTTCGGTGTATTTGGCCGCCCTTTGTTTGTAGGTGGTTTCACTAATGAGCTTGCCTTCTGCCACGGTTTCGCTTGTTTGCTCCATGTTGATGCCGTTGGCATGAAGCCATGCTTCACGTTTGCAGATTTGATACATAGAAAATAGGGAAGGGGTGACTTTTTTCATAAAAACTGGTTTTCCACATTTTCAAATTGACTTTCGTCGAGCCCTTTGAATTCATCATAAACCTTTTCCCAGTGTTCTAGATAAATAAACCCAAACTGTGACTTTTCAGTATTTGAGAATTCTATGAGTGCGGTTTCAGTTTTAGGATTGGCGAATAGTGAAATAGTGAATTTGGACATTATGCTTCTAAGTGTTTTCATTCTTATTTTATCTTCAATAAAATCGCCCTTTTCACCATCAAGCAGGCTCAGGTAAAAATCAAACACTTTAACACCATCAACATCATGCGCAAATAGGTCATTCTTTCTGAGTAAATCACATTCAGACTTGTCGAATATTTTTTCACCATTTTGCTCAATAGGAATTGCAAGTGGCACAAAAACTGAAAGATTATCCTGGTCAATCAGTTTAAATTTCTCATTAACAGAATCAAAACGCAAGTTTTTTATATCGTCTAAATACTCACTCAGTTTGCCTTTCGCAAAATTGGTTTCGTTCCATTTTTCGATATTCTTAACAACTAAATCATATAAATAGCCAAAGTCTTTCTCTTCAAGAATTCTTTTGTGCGTTTTGGGATTTTCGCGCAGAAATTTTATTGTTTCCTGATACCTTATGTCCCGGTCATAAATCTTACCCGGCTGATTGATTTCAAAAAGGAAAAGTTTGCAATTTTCTTTATTAACATTACGATTGATTCTCCCCGCTAATTGCTCGTCGCTATCAATGAGTGATATATTTTTAAATCCTAGGTCCATGTCAATATCCACACCAGCCTCAACCACTTGGGTAGTTATAAGCAAGACTTTCTTTTTACGATTTTCTTCGTTTTTTAGGAAGTTGATGATGTGTTTTCTTCTGTGCTCTAAAATGGTTCCCGATAGCACGAAGACTTCATCAAAGGGATGATCAAGTTTTTCAATCAACTTATAAAACTCAGTGGCCGACTTCTTGAAAATAAATTCAATAATGGTATAAACACTGCCTTTTGGCTTGTCTTTTGGGTCTTTGGATACAAATTCAGCATATTTTAATGACTCTTCAATCAGCCTTTCTGCAATTACTTTGTAGGCTTCATTAGTATTATTTGGCAAAGATTGAATAGTTGTCAAATCAAAAGTTACCCTGCTGCCAAAATTGGGATTCTGGAAATATTTGCGTTTGGCATCTGGAATTAATGATGTAAACACATTCTGTTCTATACCTTTTACCTTCAGCTCATCAATACGCGGTAAGGTAGCTGACATTAAAATGAACTTGATGTTGTAATGCTTGGCATATTGCTGAATAAAATACACCAATTTGTCCCAATGGCTTGGGTTGTACGATTGCAATTCGTCTATAACTACCACAGAATTGGCCAACCGGTGCAACAAATAATTGGCTTCCTTTCGGTTGGTTTTTATGATATCGAAAAAGCGAATATGCGTGAGTAAACAAAAAGGATAATGCAAAAGGAGATGATCTACGTATTGTTTCTTCTTGTTGCCATACACGCCATCTTCGGCTTCTTCTTGTTCTTTGGCTTTTATACCCGTTTTGGCGTGTAGCTCAATCACTTCATCATCTCGCAGCCAAAATACTTCTTTTATGGCTGAATAGGTTTGGGTAATTAGTGTGGTGAACGGAAACACATAAAAAACCTTGTTGAGTCTTTCATCAGCTTTGAGCAACTCAGCTGTGGCCAGCATCGATAAATTGGTTTTACCCCCGCCAGTTGGTGCTTCAAGGTAAAACAGGTTTTTATCGGTATTGGCTCGCACATTTTGCAGCACTTCCACAGCCATTTCCTTTCGTAGCGTATTTAAATTCTTACCAGAGCGCTCTTTTGGATTGGTGAACTTAAAGCCATCTAACTCCTTAAAAACAGTTGTATTATAGTCTTTTGTTTTTTGTACATTCTCAATGAGCTCGGCTTTTCGTTCTTTGCTTAAAACACCAAAATCCTGAATTTTCAGACCACTCATATACTGTCCTGTGGCCAAATAATCAGCCGCAGTGAGT
Organism: bacterium; assembly: GCA_016124515.1. Lineage (GTDB taxonomy): Bacteria > Bacteroidota > Bacteroidia > CAILMK01 > JACPUW01 > JACPUW01. The sequence continues at coordinate 20,756 of WGNN01000032.1, read as the reverse complement.
AGAGAGAAATTTAGGCGGACGAGGTTGTATATTGGAAATGACAGTTCAATTGGAAATAATGAATCCTTTGCCTGAAATTGCTTGAAAATGTTCTCTATGGTTTTTTGATATCCTTCAACTAGAGAGCGTTGTTCCTTAATATTGAAAAGAGACAAATATTCTCTCATTTCCGCAAGCATTTCATCTTTAATGGAGAGCTTTTCTTCAACATCATCATTAAAGGCAGATGAATGATGTTTGTAAATGGAAAAAGCTAAACCCATAACTAACTTAGACAGAGTAAGAAGCTCGCCATGTGTTACTATTTTTTGGGCTTCCTGCAATCTTTCTACTATGAAAATGTAGGTGCTCAGCGGAGAGTGAGTGGTGCCGAGAACGCCTTTTCTCAATGCAAAATGCGGGTTTCCCATTTTGTCCGGGTCAGCCTGAAAATTGACATTGACCTTTCCAAAATCATGCGCAAAAATGGCTAGCGCAAACGAATGTTTTATAAAAGCTGCAACATTTCCAATCGTTAATTCAGAATAGCTGGTTTCTACAATTTTCGAAATCAAGCTGTCTAGAACAGACTCAAGACCATGAACATGTAAAAGCCTTTTAAAACTCTCCATTACAAGCTGTATGTGATCGTCGAGCGTTTCTTCGGGTTTTCTTTCAAATTTATCCCGGTGGGCCCAATAGGTTTTGTTATCGACTATATGATCACTTACCTTACCTAAATGATTGATAATTTGAGCAAATGATTGAGAATCAATTGAGCTGTACATAGCAATTTTGCTGTTCTAGATAATAAAGGTTTTCAAGACTTGCATTTTTTGAAATTGGAAAAGTTGAATAGGTAAAGTTGGCCAATTCATATTGTTTTAATTTTTCATTGAAACCTGCAGGTAGTCTTTCAAAAAAGAAATAATTGTCAAGGCCCGAATCTGTTTCATCAAGGCTGAAAAAGAACCCTTCATCTGCTTTTTGTTGATTTACAGAGAGTTCACCTTTGATGAAAAGAGATTGAATATTCAAACTTTTGACACTTGTTTGAATACCTTCTAAAAAATGGTACTCTTTGAAATGCTTACTACTTTCCCACCACGCCGTGAACTCATTTTTGCCGAAGTAAGGGATAAACTCTGCTTTACCTTCTTTTAAATACGCATATAGTTTTTGGTGGTATTCATTTTCATCTTTGAGTAATAAATAGCAACGATACGCTGGCGCTATTAATGTGGCTTCTTCAGTCAGGTAGTTAGTGCCTTTGTTGGCATAACCTACGGTATTGCTGTATTTGATAACCGTTTTTTGAAAATTGCCTTTTTCGTGGTTTAGTGGTTCAAGCCCCACTTTCATGTCTTTGAGTTTTTGGTAATACTCCGGCCATTTACCGCGCTCTTTATACCCTTCAAGGCCAATGATGGCACCCAAAATGCCCAACAGTGCCGGCTTGTGCAGCATGTTGTAGCTCAGGTTGATACCATCATTGGTGTCGGGTTTTCTGAAAAAGCCAAAATCCGCATGAAAATCTACTGAAATAAGTCGATTCATAATATTGGGTTTTGGTTGATTAAATGGCTAAATGCTCTGCTTTATCCGGAGCGTTGATTACTTCAGTTGCATTCTTTTGGTAGTACAGCTCTACTTTCTCAATTTCATTTTTCAAATGGTCTTGAGCCAATAAATTTTTGATTTTGGCTAAATCAATTTTGCGGTCTTCACCTACTACTACAAGGTCAACAAAAGATGGCATTACCGCCTTCGAACCATCCTTTAGCTGCACCCAAAGTAGTAGTTCGTTCTCAGTTCCGGCTTTTGCCGCCGAATCATAAAAGGTAGCCCCCTTGCGCAATCCTTCTTTCAGCAAATCCATGTCTTTTTGGCTTAAACCGTCAACTTCGGCCCGTTCAGCATCGTCAGCAATGTTTTGTGGGTTTACACTGAAATGGTGCACATAATGGCCTTCTTCAAGTTTTGATTGTGTACCTAATGTAGTTTGAGCACTATCCGAACTCTTATCACTAGAGTTTTTGAAAGGTGACATGATTTGCTCGGAGTAAATCACGTTTTCAGGAAATCGGTTTTTACCATGCGTAAACTGAGTGGTTCCATGAATAGATAGGTTGGCATCTTTTTCAGCGTAGGTTCCTCCAAATATTCTTACATCAATAAACGAAAGCAAATCAGCCAAAACTACCAGTTTTGCTTTTTTCTTGTCAGTTGGAAGCTTTTTGTCAAAATAGTTGGCGTAGGTTTCACCTAGAGTTCTCGGTGTCATTTCTTCATTCAACGTTTTGAAATAGAAAACTTTTTCACCAAGGGCGTTTTTCCAATAATTTCTCACACTGTATTTCAAGGCCTTATCGGTGGCGTAAACAATACCGCTCGGTAAAGTTCTTGGTTGGTGCGAAAAATCAGCATTGTAATTTGAATTGATGGCTTTAATAATGGCGCAGCCATAAACGCGGTTGTTGAATTGACTCATTTTATTGGATTTTAATTTTCAGAATTTGATTCATTTTTTGAGGAATACAATTGATTATCAGCGAACAAACCTGCCAACAATTCCGGCAAAAATTTCTTAAGGTTGGCCTCGGTTTCATAAGAAAGAACAAAAGCTGAAACCGGCTTAAATCGGCTATCCTTATAATTACCAATTTTGTGTTTGTAGCGTGCAATTTCATGGGCTATTGCCCCTTTAAGCTGTTCAGAATTTACCTTTTGTAGATAAGGTTCAAGGTGTTTGTAGCTTCTGTCTGCCGACTCGCTTTGATTTAATACATACGCTATAACCTGACCAGCTGCGTACATAAACTCTTTATCCGCTTCTTTTTCAGGTGGTTCATTTCCAGAGGCAATACCATCTACAAATGCTTGATAGTCTTTTAGTTTACTTGCCATTGATTTTTGATTTTTATTTAGTTGTGAATGATCGAACTTTTCGAATAGGCTAAACCAGATGTTTAGTTTCTCTATAATGTTGAAATACTCTGAATGTGAGACCTTGCCGTCTTTTAGTGCTTTAGTTTCGTCGAGTCGTATGTCTTCCAAAATTGAAACCATCATCATTTCATGAAACATGTGGCTGCTAATGGCTTGCCGTTTAGACTTGTAGATGAAGTCGTAGATGGCTTTGCGGAATTTCAAAATGCTCAAGTAGTTGCGAGAGGATTTACAGTATTTCTCTTCAATCTCATCAAAGTACTTAAGTCGCCATGAATCATCTTTGGTTTTTACAATAAGATTATTATTGAAGATTCTCTGAATTATATGATTTTGAAAGGCAAAAACATTGGGAATAGAATAACCCGCTTTTAATCCGAATAATGATTTAACATCCCACGGCTTACCATTTTCATCATTCAATTCATACTCAAATTTGGCAACAAAGTCAAAATCATTGAAAACAAGACCATCTTTAGTATTTTGATAATTGAGTAGATAATAATTGGCGAACTCTTGCTGATGGTTTTTATCTAATTCCTCAAAGATTTCTCTGAACCCTAATTTCTTTTCATCACGATTGAACAAGCCAATGTATTTGCCCTGCAGCTCATTGTTATAGATGAAGATGGGCAATGGATTAGGCAGAATCTTCCGCGGTAGAATTTGTTGAAACTCAAATAACTTTTTAGCTTCTTTGTTTGAAATTCTGCCAGTAATGTCGAACGTGGCCGTTTGGTGCATTAGGTATGGCATGCTTCCGTTAAATCCATTAAAAAAATTGTTGGTGCCATAAATTAAGCCTTCATCATTTGGCTTTGTATTGTACTTATCTGTATTGAAAAGTTTATCACCCAGGTATTTTTCATGTGCTTTTCTGTAATTCTCAAGTGGTTCATCAAGATAAAAAATGATATAATCACTTTCACCAAGCTCCTCGTATGTGGGGAGTGAATTTAGTAGCTTCAAAAAATACAACTCATGCTCAGGATTTGAAAAAAGCTCTTCAAAAACTTTGAGTCTTTGTGTTTCAGCTTCATTGTTCAATAAATTGAGTGCTTTTGAAAAGTAGCTGCTCATTCTATCTTGGATTTGTGGCTTTTTATTGGCTTCATTGGCTACATATTTTTTGCCGCCATCCAAGTGTTCTCTCTTGAAACCAACACAATAGGGCGAGCAAGAATGTATGGCTTTAGCTGGCGCATCAAAGCATTTGTTGGTGTCAATCATCCATGCATTTTGTTGCCATAGTATGCATTGTTCTAAATAGCCACTGATTTCGCTTTGTTTTTTGGAATATATCTCAGACTGCAATTTGGTTTTGTTTATACGCCAAACATTACCTGTTATTTCCAACTTCAAAACCACATGAAGGCCTTCCTTTGGTGCAAGACCCATTTGTTTTAATTCCGGCTCCAGGTTTTCAGTAAACTGTACAATTTCTTTTATCATATCTTATTTATTTTCAATCACTTCACAACAGCCCAAACCCATGCTTCCTTCCACACCAAAACCCGATAGATAACCCAAACGCAGTATGGCTTCGGGTGCACACAACTTAAACTTGAAATGGTAGGGTATTATTTGTGTTTCCGCTTTGGTAAAGGCCTTTATCTTAATGCCCTGCCTTTTCACACTTCCCTCAAGCAGGCTGAATTCCATTTCGCCATCCGGTACATTTCCGCTCAAACTCTGCCACTTGTTTCGCAGGTTTTCTAGAAACTTTGCGGCATATTGAGCATCTTTCTCCGGATTCAAGTAGTGGGCATGGCCATTGGCTTGTGGTTCGGAAAGCAGTATGGGTGAATTTGTTTTGAACAGGGCTTCTTGTTTGCTAAAGTCAGGTACCGCCAGTGTTTCTACACGCCCCACATGGCAGTCTATTCTATTGAGTTTATCGCCCAGGCCAAATTCTTGTTGGTTAAACAAGCCTATAATAAATGTTTCAGCCGCTTTTGGAATGAAAAAGCGAAGTTCAAGCAGCATGGTTCTACTATTAATATAGAAGCGGTCGCTTTTGGGTATGTGTTTCATGCCGCCCTTGCCAAAATTGAGAGATGAAAAGGTGAAGTGTTTAAACTGTTTTTCATTGAGCCGGTATCCTTCGTTATGAAGGAAAGTAGCAAATTGAGCATCGGCCTTTGCAATGGTCTTGTAAATAAACCCCGACAACGGATACTGGTAATTGTATCCGAGTATGTTGCCTTTCAAAATCTCAATGTAAAGTCTTACTATCATGTGTTTTCATTAGTGCCCGCAAGCTGTGAGCGCCCTGCGCAAAAATGCTGCGCAGCTCGCAATCTTTTTTTAAAATACTTATTGGCTTGTCATAACCAACCTTTTTGACCGTCATGCCTAACTATTTAATCTTGGTGCCGGAAATATAGCCAATTATCTAATGGGCTGTAGTTGTGGGTGTTCAATTTTTTTTGACCTGTAAAAAAAATGAAATATATATACCCCCAACGGGTGATTTTTCAATTTGTTCGGGAGAAATTCTGCGGGGTTATCAAATCAGCGACCAATGCGCGAATATTTTAAGGGGCGATGCTGTTTTTTGCCACTCTTAATTGAACCGCGATTCATTACCATTAACGTATTTGACACCTCATGTTTTTAAAGCTGTAAGACATGTCATGTTTTTAAAACATGACATGTCTGGTTTCTAAACCGCTCCCTAGGTGAAGTTGAAGATACTTTCGAAATACGATTATTAGAGTCACTTAACCGCTCCCTGAGCGTAGTCGAAGGGAGATTCAAGTCATTCAAGGTGATGTTGTTAGAAGGCATTTATCGCTGAAACAACCTTTTTTATGGCAATAAAAAACCCGATTCTGTTTAGAATCGGGTTTTGTCCGCTTTCGCGGAAAGTGAGGGATTCTCGAAGACTCCGCGAGGAAGCCCCGGGCCTGTTACAGTCAACGGACTATGATTAAATTAAGTTGTTGTCAATCAGCCATTTTCTTCCTTCTAAAGACTTGAAAAACATTTCCCTTCTATACGCTTCTGCTTTAGTTTCAAAAGATTCGGTGTAATGCACTACAAACGGCACCCGCGCTTTTGTGCTTCTCACTTTGCGCGAATTGTGTTCTTTCAAGCGCTGTACAAGGTGCTTTGTATGACATTATTGGTTCGACTACGCTCACCAAACTGTTCAATGTCTAAAGTGCTTTTTATGACCAAAATAATAACCACCATCGAGGAGCGATTTCAAAATATAGGTGGTATAGTTCATTTCATTGCAAAAATAAAAAACCCGATTCTGTTTAGAATCGGGTTTTGTCCGCTTTCGCGGAAAGTGAGGGATTCGAACCCCCGGACCTGTTACAGTCAACGGTTTTCAAGACCGCCGCAATCGACCACTCTGCCAACTTTCCGGTGCAAAAGTATTGCGATTTATGAAACTACAAAGCGGTTTTTTACATTTTGTTAATGTAAAATTCATCCACCTAGTTCATGTGTTTGATTTTCAGAAAGAAAAGTGGTCTTGTGTCCTTGCAATTTTTTTGAGCCTTCCCACTTTCCCAAGTCTATAAATGGCAATTGCGTGTCCAAAAGCCTTTTTTCAGATAGTCGCAATCTTATGAACCCTTGCGCAACCCCAGGAAATTTACGCGGTCAATGGCAGCAACCAAGTTTCACAAACCCGCGTTTGTGCAGCTTCAAAATTGCCTTTTTACAACATGAAGAAAAGTGTTTTTGTGCTATTATTTCTTTGGCTTGCCTGTGCCGAGTGCAGCTTATATGCGCAGCAGGCATTTGTTTCGGCCTTTAGCTTTGGCTATTATAATCAGAAACTTACGATGCAATTGCCGGCTTATGCCGCATTTAGCAAGGCCATGCCATTTAGTGCTCAACTACCCGATGCGCAAATTTACCAGGCTACTAGCAACCGTGCGAACCTCCGACAATCGGGTGTGGCATTGCAGTTGGAGCTACAGCCCAATGGTGCGTCAGGTAGTAAAAACCACCACTTTGAACTCGGTTTTCGCAACGGTTTTGTTAAGTTAAACACTTACTCGCCCAATTTTAACAAAAACCAAATATACAGTCTAAGCCCACAAATGGCCGATACACCGGCGCATTACCCGCAATACCACCTCATGTTGAAAGCGAATTATTTTGGATTATCATTCGCATGGAAATATGATTTGTTCAAACGCGACAACCTGATTATTTCAGCCGGACTACAATGCAATGCAGATGTACCTGTTTCTAATAAACTGTATGTAAAGCCAAGCATTAATGCCGATACCGATACCAACAATTTGGTTATTATTGATCACGACAACTACTTGAAAAATAAGATGAATTTGCAGTTTTGTCCCTTGCTGCAAGCTGCGATAAAAGTTCAGGAAAACACCTTTATACATATAATATATAGAAAGGGCTACTACCATTTCAAAATGGACGATGTAAAACTAAATGGTCTATCAACAACAATAGAAATTGGGTTAAAATTTATATTATGAAAAGCAAGGTAATTTGGAGTTTATTGTTGGTTTTGGTTATGGTAAAAGTATCTTTTGCTCAGGAAGTTACCGTTTCAGGAACCATTACTGATTACCACTCGGGTGAACCCATTGTGGGCGCTACGGTGTATGATAGTATAAGTGCCCGTGGTGCGGTGAGCAATCCTTTTGGTTTTTATTCTATTACCTTGCCCGTAACTGCCGAAATTTTGCGGGTATCGTTTTTGGGATATAAAACGCAATACGTGGAAATACAAGAAGATGATGGCAAGAAATTAAATATTGCCTTGGTGCCGTTTGCCAAAAGTTTGAAAGAAGTGGTGGTAACTGCCGACAAGGTAAAAGTAGAGGAAGAAGTTGAGTCAACACAAATGAGTGTGGTGAAGCTCAGCCCTTTGGAAGTATCAAAAATTCCGAGTTTGGGTGGCGAAGTAGATTTGATAAAAGTAGCCCAATTGATGCCCGGAGTGGCCAAAGGAGGAGAGGGGCAGTCGGGCATGTTTGTGCGCGGAGGCACTGCCGACCAAAACCTCGTGGTGCTCGACGATGCTACAGTTTATAATTTGGGGCATTTGTTTGGCTTTTTTTCTGTTTTTAATAATGAAGCCATTCGCGATGTTACGTTATATACGGGCGCGTTTCCGGCCCAATTTGGTGGGCGGCTGTCGGCGGTAATGGATGTGCGAATGAATGAAGGTACCACTGAAAAATTCTCGGCTTCAGGTGGTATTGGGCTGCTTTCCTCGCGCCTTACACTCAATATTCCCGTGGTGAAACACAAAGGCGGAATTACCATTTCGGGCCGCAGAACCTACATAGATAAGGTTTTTAAAACCGTGGGAATTCCCTTGCCCTATTATTTTTATGATCTGAATGTAAAAGGCAATTACATTCTTAGCCATAGCGATAGGCTGTATATAAGCAGCTATTTGGGCAATGATGTTTTGCATTTTTCTGATGGCGATTCAACGGCTTCGGTGCAGTTGGAGCAAGGTGGTTCTGAGCAACTCAATTTTGGCTTTAAATTGGGCAACTTCACTTCTACGCTCAGGTGGAACCACATTTACCACAACGAAAAACTGTTTCATAATATCACCTGTTTTCAAACCCGGTTCAAGTACGATATTGGCGGCTCTTTTCTCAATAATAATGTACTAATCAAATCTCAGATTCAGGATTTCGGTTTTAAGGCTGACTGGGATTATAATGCAGGCAAAAAACATCTAGTTAAATTCGGCGCTGCTGTAACCAACCACGCTTTCAGGCCTAATATTGTAAATACAAGCGGTCAAATATCGGATTATCTGAGGTCGAGGGAAGGCAATCTCATGCTTATGCAAGAGTATGGTATATATGTTTCTGATGATTATAAAATCAGCAACCGATTGTCGGTCAATTCGGGCTTGCGTTTATCTGCGGCGAGCACCCCGAAAAAGGTATTTGGCGGACTTGAGCCACGATTTAGCGCAAAATATACGCTGCGAAAAAACAACTCGGTGAAGCTCAGTTATACCCGCATGAAACAGTATATGCACCGCGTTTCAAGCTCTTCGGTAGTATTGCCAACCGATTTGTGGTATCCGGTTACTGCCCGTGTTTTGCCACAGGCCTCGCATCAAATGGCACTCGGTTTTTTTGGGGGTATCGAAAAAATAAAATCAAATTTTTCGGTAGAAGGTTATTATAAATACATGACCAATCTGATAGAATACCGCGAAGGTGCTCAATTGCTGCTCAATGATAATTTTGAGCAAGAGCTCATAAGTGGAAAAGGCGAATCTTACGGTTTGGAATTCATGTTCAGGCGAAAGGCAGGACGTGTAACCGGCTGGGTAGCCTATACGCTAAGTTGGGCCAAACGCAATTTTCCTGATCTCAATGGCGGGCAAACCTATTATGCCAAGTACGACAGGCGACATTATTTATCAACTGTGCTCATGTATGAACTGAGCGAAAGAATAACATTTTCAAGCGTTTGGGAATACACCACCGGTGCGCGGTTTACGGCGCAGAATGGTCAGTATTTCATGCCAAACTCTTCTTTTACTGGAATAGAAATCATACCGGTTTACACCGCGCGCAATGCCGTGGTGATGGCTCCAAGCCACCGATTGGACATAAACATTATCATAAAAAGTCGTCAGGGTAAATCATTTAACGGCGAATGGCATTTCGGTATTTATAACTTTTACAACCGCGCCACACCTTTCAGGGTGAATATACAACAAACACAATTTGGCATGCGCTATACCCAACCCGGACTTTTTGGTCTGATTCCATCTATTGCTTATAATTTTAAATTCTAGTCAAAATGAAACTACTGTCTTTTATTTTAATAATTTATTTAGCCGTAGCTTGTTTACCAGAGCCACTTGAAATAGATGTGCCACAGGCGGAGAGCAAATTGGTTATTTCCAGTCAGGTGGTGCCCAATAATAATATTGTCATTGCAGTTTCGCGTAGTTTCTCGGCCCTTGAAGGCAAAGGAAATAAACAAAGCGATGCGGATGGATTGGATAAATACCTCATTGAACATGCATTGGTAGTGCTTAGTTACGCTCATATTTCCGATACGCTCAGCACTTCGCCGGCCACTCCGGGAGTTTATTTCAGCAAGTTGAAACCTGAAGAACCGAATGAACTTTTTAGCCTGTTTGTCCACGATTCTATTAGCGGACAGGAAGTTACCTCACAATCGACCATGCTCGATAAGGTAAGTATGCAATCAGTAGTGCTCACGGCCAAACCTACCGAATCGGTATTAGACACGGTTTATAATTTGTCGGTGCGTTTTGAAGACCCTGCCGGCGAAAATTGGTATGCCTTGAATATCATAAACCCAAAAAAATTGGGCAAAACCAATGATATTTTTGCGGTAAGTGGAAGCGAAGTAAGTTATACCTTGCTCATTTCAGATAAAATTTACAATAGCAAGCAAATAAATTTTGAAGCAGAAATAATGGGTTTTCAAATTCCCGATACGGCGGTGGTCATGTTGTCAAATATTAGTGAATCATATTTCCGCTATCTTGATGCGCGCAAGCGCGGCGGAAGTATTTTGGCGTCAATAACCGGCGAACCGGTAAACCATCCGAGCAATGTACAAAACGGCTACGGTTACTTCAACACCTACAATCCCAGTATTCAGCAGGTAATTGTTTCAAAATAAAGGTGTTGAGAAGCATATAATTAGATATTGAACTTTGATAGCGACTTCTTTTTTTAGAATTTTTTCCTGCGGTTTCTGCGCGAGGCACTGTGCCCACCTCCGCCAAATGAGATACTCACTCCCATTAAAAATCCAAAGTCGTACCAACCGCTACCACCTGCTTGGTATATGCCTATTCCTTTGTTAAACAGGCTGATAATGAACGAAACCGGAGCAATGATTCCGTGCCACAAACCCAGCCAAAAATTTGGGTAATGTTCCACGGTATTAAGGTCAACGGTGGTAGGTTCGGCCATGCATCCCGCCATTTCTAATAACAGGAAAATAATAAGTACCCATTTAAATGCTTTCATTTGATTAAATTTTGGTGCAAGTTACGCAGCTTGTTTTTTATGAGAAGATGACCTGTGTTTGCTTTCGATATTTAAAGTCAATATTTTTAGTGAAACTAAATTTTGTGAATGATTGGCTTCGGCTCCGCTCAGCCAACGGTAGCTTGATGTTTTAGTTTTGGCTTCGGCTTCGCTCAGCCAACTAACAAGAACGAGGAACCAGATGTTTTGGCTTCGGCTCCGCTCAGCCAACGGTAACAAGGAATCTGAAATTTTTGGCTTCGGTTTCGCTCAGCCAACGGTAACCAAACTTCATAAAAATTTACCCAACTTACCGATATTCGTAAAATGGATAAGAAAGCCTTTAGATTGTGTTGCTTTTTGGTAGTGATGGCTTTATTTGGTTCGTGCAGCTGGCAGACCAAGAACCAATTGCCAGATCAGACCCATGAAAAATCCTACAAACAACTTTATCTTGACTATGCCCATAAAACGGCGGATGAATACCTGGAAAACCTTGAGTTAAACCTTGAAAAATGGAGGGAAAAGTCAACTTTAGGGAAGTCAGATGTTTTTAATCCCGGTGCATCAGAAATTTATTTGGCTGCTTTGTTCGTCAATTTATATGAAGTGTATAGCGATGAAAAATACCTGCATGCCGCAAAAACGATCTTGCTGCGTTATCCTGAGTACAAGGAACTTTTCAAACCTGAATTGCCACTGAGGGTGGAATATAATAACGGCATACCGGCGGTACCCAATTTTTTTGTCGTTCCAAAATTTGCAAGAGCCGCTCAGGTATTGTTCAATACAAAAATTTGCACCGAATCAGAAAAAGAAATGATAGGCCAATCATTGGCCGAAAGTGCTGATTATTTGTTGCTTACACAGGAGTGGGGTGCTATTAATCGAGCGGCCTTGCGGGCCGAAGCCTTATTGATAATAGCCGATATAATGAAAAACCACCCACACCGAGCGCAATGGTTTAAAAATGGAAAGGCTATCATAAACGATAATTTAAATAATTGGAGTATTGAAGATGCGGGAATGTATAATATGATATGGTTGTATTCGCTTTGCGGCTATGCAAACTACTTGCAACATGAGGAGATATTTGAAAATCCGGTCTTGAATTATTATTTTGAATATAATAAACAGCTCTATTCACCCGCCGGGGTAATTCCTGATTATGGTGATGCCTGGTGGAAAAGTTGGTGGCATTTGACGATGCCTGTTTTTGAAGTGGGCGCTAAAGCTGCTAATAGCAAAAGTTTGCGTTGGGTGGCTCAGGATGCAATGTTTAAAAATCTGGATACAACCAAACATAACATTGATATTGCCCTTAAACTTAGTGAAGCTTATTTGTGGGCGGGCGAACAAAGCCAAGCGGAAATGCCACAAAACCAAAGCAAACAAGTACTTGATGATGCGATTGGCAAAAAAATAGTTTTTAGAAGCGGCTGGCAACCTGAAGATACTTATTTATTATTAAATTACCGCGATGAAACTGAGAGTGGATGGTTGTTCAAACAGAATTTATACAACACGCTGAGTATAGAACATGAAAAAATTCATCATGGACATTCAGATGAAAATTCTATTGTTTGCTGGATGTACAAGGGGAGTTTGCTGTTACACGACGGAGGTTACCGGCCTGCATTACCAAGCGGACCCAATGGTGCCTACCGTGCTGATATATTTCATAATAAACCGGTGCTGAGAAAGGGGCTGCTTCCATTACAAAACGGCGTTATTGAGCAATTTAAGAATGATGGTTACCACGAAAAGGTCACTACTTTTAAAATCGACTTTATTACCGGTAAATACGCCGATTATAGCAGAACAAGAACGGTAGATACCGCTTTACATATTATTTCTGATAGGACCATTGTTTACTGCAAATCAATAGCTGCCTTTGTGGTGACCGATATTGTTATTTCCACCAAAAATAAAAACGATGTTTCTGCGGCAGTGCTTTGGCACACCCAAACTATTAAAGAGTTGGGAAATAATTGGTTTGTTGGAAGATATGACTCAATTGGCCATTGGAAATCAAGTAGTGAAATCACCATGTTCGCTTGTTTTCCTAATGAAAAACAGGTCATGCAATCGGAAAATATTGATCGGCATAAGCAGAATGAAAAGGTAGTGAGTATCAGCCGTTCGCAACAACTTCAACAAGGCGAATCCCTTGTTTTCCACTCGGTGCTGATACCTGTAGGGGAGGCAAACTATGCGCAATTAGCTGGAGATATCATGCGGGTTGCATCAAGCGAAAATGCCGCTGCGGTATCAATTAAATATGCAGGGAAAACTTTACAAATAGTGCATAAAATTGATTTGGAAGCCGATATTGCCCGTCAATGGCCTAGGCCGCGCTACCAATACCAAAGCGGTGAAATAGTAGGAGAGAAGCTACGCAGCGATGGCCATTTTCTGTTTTTGCAAAAATCTGACAGTGTGTATGTGCAGGCGCTGAATTGTACGGCAGTTTATTATAATGAGACTTGTATCTTCGAACAGTCAAAAGTTACCAACGAATACCGTCCTGATGGCGCCGCACCAACTGCGGATGCATGGAAGGTGAGGATGTTCGAAAAAACAATAGGGAAGCAGTAGCCAGTAGCCAGTAGCCAGTAGCCAGTTTTCAGTTTTCAGTGGTCAGCCGTGTCTCGGCTCCGGCGAGATTTTCAGTTCCTGACCATTTGGAATCCCGGATTTATAGCTTATAAAATAAATAATCAGGCATTTACAATCCCCCCACAATCGTTTTATTTTGGTAGGCATAAATCATTCGTTGGTCAAGGCCTTCTACGCTCAGTTGTGTGCCGAACTCAGTTTTTGTTTCTATTATTTTTAAAGGAATTTCTATTTTCAATTGCTTCATCATCAGGTGCATGGCGATAGTTGGACTTGCAGCATCGGCCACTTCACAAACAGTCACATCCTCGCCATTAAGGTGTGCAATTACATGGTCGAACATATTGGTACGTGCCGCTTCGAGTGCGGTTTGCATATCTGCATGATATTGGTGTTTTTCATTATTTAAAATGTAATAATAACCAAACCATTCCAAGCTTCCTTCACTGCCAACAATTTTAATTTTAGGATCAATATTTTGGCGGCAACTATGGCTTATGTTTATCAGTATTTCAGGCCTGTTATCAGTAGCAAATGCCACAGAACATGAGTCAAAACTTTCAGCAGGAGCACAACGCCACATATTTCCGCGCACGGTTTCGGGTTTGCTAAATTCTCTTTCTGATGCACCGCTCCAAAAAAACATGAGGTTCACAAAATGGGCAAAGGCATTATGCAGCACTGAATCATAAATGGGTTCAGATGCGTTTTGTATTTTACCTGCCCAATAATTGCGTTGGTAATAGGCTGTTGCTCTTGGCCATAAACCTAATAAATTCATAGATTCAATTTCCCCGATAGCACCGTTGAGCAATAGGTTTTTAATATAATAGGTTTCGTTTTCGTACATATTTTGGTACCCCACATATACATTTTTGTTCGCATTATTTGCAGCTTTTGCCATCGCCGAAATCTGTTGTGGGGTGGCGGCAGCAGGTTTTTCAACCAACACATGTGCATTTTGCGCAAGAGCTTCAATTGTAAGCGCATGGTGGGCGCCAATTCCTGTTGGAATACAACACAGCTCTATATTTTGGCTCTGTGCTTGCCAAAGTGATTTACTGTCTTGGTATTGAGCTATTTTGTGCGTTTTTAGCCAGGCCTTGGCAGCAGGGTCGGTGAGCGGATGATGGTTTACCACGGCAAGTAAATCTACCTGACCTTTTTCGTGCAGACGCATGAGGTTCTTCAGGTACAGCGACCCATAGCTGGTGGTTCCTATAAGTGCTGTTTTTATCATTTGGTATAGATGGTTAAGGCTTTCAAATTATTATTTTCTGATGTAAAAAAGAAGCTGCACAAATAGCCGATAATAATGCAACTAAGTACCGAAACAGTGCTGTATAGCATGAAATGCACATCGGTAAATTGTTTTACCAAAATGGTAATAACCAAACTGCAAGCCGCCCCGGCAATGGCTCCTTTGGCATTGGCTTTTGTGGTAAACATACCCAAAATAAATACCCCACCAAAGCAACCGCCCACCATTCCAAGAATTTCCATCCACAAGTCAAATATTGATTTTATTTCAAAGGTGGCGAGCAAAAGGGCAATTCCTGTTCCGGCAAGGCCAATAATTGCCGTAAGTGTTTTGGCTTCCATAAGGATTTTGTCATCACTTTTTTGGCGTCCTATCACCGGATAAAAATCGCGGATTATAACGGTAGTAACACTGTTCATGCTGGAATCCAAGGTTGACATACAAGCGGCAAAAAGCGCAGCAATGAGCAAACCGGTAATACCCTGTGGCAATACTTCAACTATATATAATGGAAAGGTTTGTATATTTTGCATCTGCGGGTTGAGTACTTCAGGGTTGCTGTGGAAATAACTGAACAAGGCACTGCCCAATAAATGGAATAAAATGGTACCCGGCACAACAATCAATCCTAATAAAATGTATGATTTTCGGGCATCTTTTACGGTAGGCGTGGTGAGTACTCGTTGCACCATTACCTGATCGGAAGGCAGGGCGGCCTGTGTCATTAATTGGTTGAGGATGAATACGAAAAATACCGGTATGGTCAAATCCCAGCCCCATTCTACCGTTTTAAGTTTGTCATATTGGTTGTTGATATCTATAAAACCGCTAAAACCGCCTTCAGTCCCATGAATCATTAGGATAAAGGCAAGGATGGTTCCACCAAAAAGCACCGCTACCTGCAATACATCGGTATAAATAACCGCTGTAATGCCACCCATAACTGTATATAAAGTTGCCAGCAAACCCATAATGGCAATAGCATAAAACACATTGATTCCCGTAACCGCCGACAAAGCGAGCGAGGGCAGCAACAGCACCACACTCATACGTCCGCCCAATTGAAAAGCCACCGATATGAAAGCACCGAAAATGCGAACTGCTTTATTGAATCTTGCTTCCAGGTATTCATAGGTGGATGTTATTTTTATGCCGCGGAGAATGGGTATAATAGTAAATGCCGCAATAATCATAAAAAACGGCCCCCACAAGGTGCCCAAGCCATATACTTGGTTGGTAACGTAGGTTTTGGTAGGAATGGCTAAAAAACTAATGGCGCTAGTTCCTGTGGCATATAAACTAATACCCACAGCCCACCAGGGTATTTTCCTTTTGCCCAGAAAGTAGGCCTCTGTTGATTTGGTTTTGCGACCAGCTGATGCGCCAATAAGCAGCAAAAAGGCCATATAGATGCCAATAACCAAATAATCGGTGGTTTGCAAGGTGCCGGTGGTACTTTTGAAAACGGCCTTTTTTACCCACGCGTCTTCTTTTATCAGCAGGTAGTGATTTTGTTTCTTTTCTACTCTATCGCCGGGGTTAAAGCCTGCGGGAACCATTAGTCGGGCCCAGGTGTCGGTAATGGTGTGGTATATCCACGCGGTACCATTACCCAAAACCATAATATGTCCTTGCCCAATAGGAACTGCCTTGGCATTTTTTACGGTTTCGGGCAGGTCGTTTATTTTTATCCAGCCTTGTTGTGTGGTGCCGTCAAGCGGTGTGCTGCGGTAACACCATGATTTTCTTATAAATGAGCCATTTTGAATGCCGCCAAAATAATAAATGGCATCGCTCTGTTCCGCACTTACCGGTTTGCTTATGGGGCCATCGGGAAATGAATCCAGAGTAACTCTAACCCTTGCTTCATGCGGCACGATGCTGTCGAGTTTTGTTATTTCCAGGTTTCCTGCAATAAAGGCTCGGTCGTCGCGCAACTCGCAGCCGGCCAATAGCCATGCACTGAACAATATGATGAATTTGAGGAAAGTATTATTGTATTTCATAGGCCATATTTTCTGCTTCTATACACAATTGCGCTACTTTTATGCTGTCATTTTCAGGAATGTAATATGGGTTTACCCCTGCAATGGAGGCTACAAAATGGTCAAAAATATTAGGCATTTCGTGCATGGGCAGCGTTATGGTATTTTGTTGATCTGTAGTGAGATAACTTTTTTGGTTAATTACTTCTATTGTACCTCGTTCGCCGGTTAACAACAATCGGTCGTCGCCATGACTTGTTGCGGCAGCCGGACGCAGGTAGTCAAGATGCACTTGCGCCATACAAGTTGCGCCGCGCAAACTAATTTGTGCTGCACTCTCTACCTGCCCCATGTTTTTATTGCCCATTTTGGTTTGGGTTGCATTTATTATTTTCCAGGGTCCAGGACAAAACCACTGCAACCAATCTATAGCATGTGCGCCTACCCAAGGCATTATGCCGCCAAAATATTTTTTTTGCTGCATCCAAGTGGTTTTTTGCCCCATTTTATATGATTTACGTGCATTTATGGATATTATTTTGCCAATGGCTCCACTTTTAGAAGTTTCAAAAGCGGCATAAAACCAGGGTTCGTAGCGGTGTATCATCATGGTGCCCAAGCGCGCATTTCCTTGTTGTATATGGTTTTGTTGTTTCGTTAACGTATCAAAGTCCAAGGCAAGGGGTTTCTCCGCAAAACAATGGATGCCACGGTTGAGACATGCTAAAATAACTGTACCAATAAGGTGGAAATGTGGATTGATTATCGCAATATCCGGCTGTTCACACTCCAGCATTTCCACATAGTTGCTATAGACTCGCAAATGGCTCTGAGCCAGCAGCAACCTCGACATGTCTTCATCGCTACTACCAGGGGCACAGGCGCTTATGTTTCTGCTGTTCGTGCTTTGCAAGGCGTATTCTACATGGCCTGAGGCACCAATTATTACCGCTTTCATGTGGGCTAAAATAGGTAGTGTCGGCAAGAAATGGCTAAATAATTTTGGAAAGGGGATGTAGTTTAAAGGAGGAATGTTTAAAGTTTAAAGGAGCTCCAATTAAAGATTGAAAAATGCAAATTGAAAATTGGGGGTAAGGGAGTTTAAAGGATGTGAATGTCCCAGGTCCAATGTCTAATGTCCGAAGTCCAATGTCCAAAGGGAATTAAACATTGAAAAATGCAAATTGAAAATTGGAATGGGGTTTCTGGTTCAATCAGTAAATCATTGTTTAACAAGGGATTTAGCTCTTTCCCCACGGGGAAGGCGGGGGATGGGGCGACGTGGGGTAATGAGTTTAAAGGGGAAAAGTTTAAGGTTCAAAGGAGCTCCAATTAAACATTGAAAACTGCAAA
This sequence comes from bacterium, assembly GCA_016124515.1. Classification (GTDB taxonomy): domain Bacteria; phylum Bacteroidota; class Bacteroidia; order CAILMK01; family JACPUW01; genus JACPUW01. The sequence goes on along the minus strand of WGNN01000032.1, from coordinate 2,616 downwards.
TTGAAAATTGGTCCATAGGAGTTTAAAGTTCAAGGTTTAAGGTTTAAAGGATTAGAATGTCTAATATCTAAGGTCTAATGTCCAAAGGGAATTAAACATTGAAAAATGCAAATTGAAAATTTGATCAGAGTTACTGGTTTCTGATTTCTAATTAAGTAGCGGCAAACAAAATACGTTTCCGGTTCAAAAAGTATAGCATTGTTTTACAAGCAATATAGCTCCTTCCCCCGTGGGGAAGGCTGGGATGGGGCGACATGGAATAATGAGTTTAAAGGGGGAAGTTTAATGTTTAAAGGGCTCCAATTAAAGATTGAAAAATGCACACTTAAAATTGACGGAAACCTATTTAAAATCACTCAGGCTGTAGGTTTTGTCCCACAGTTTTTTTCCTTTTTTATCATAAAGTGTAATGGTCATATTTCGCTCTTTCCAAGTGCCTGCAAAGCTTATAATGGCAAAGTTTTTTTCATTCACCAAGGTATTTTTCACTTGGTATATATTGCCTTCTTCGCGGCCTGCATGCGTGCCCGAGGTAAGTGGCGAAACCGTCAAGTCGCGCAGAGGATAGCTGTCGGTACGCGGTATTTCGGTCAGCTCGCTGTGGTGTCGGTCGCCGCTCAGAAACAAAACCCCTTCTATCTTTTCTTCGCTGAGTCGTTGCAGCAAATAGGCTCTTTCTTCTTCAAAATTGGCGTAGTTTTCAAACACTTTTGCGGGGTTGAGCAATTGGCCGCCGGCTCCTATTATTTTATAATTGGCGGTGCTTGCCTTCAGGTTTTCTATGAGCCAATCTATTTGTTTTTTGCCAAAATAGCTTTGTTCGCCACTTTCCAAATTGTTGGCCGACCTGAACCAACGGTCATCCAAGAGGTAAAAATCCACATCGGCCCACGACCATTTGGTCACCGAACAGGCTTCGTCAAGAAAACCATAAGTAGGATTTGCCCAAAAGTTTTGAAACACTTCAAGCGACATATTTTTATGTATAAATGTGCGGTTGTGGTCGTTGGGGCCATAGTCGTGGTCGTCCCAGGTAGCGTAGTGGTGCGTGCTAGCCAGCAATGGTTGCAGTTCGGTAGTACTGCGGGTGTGGGTATATCGGTAGTTCATTCCCGTGCGGGTGCTCCAGTCCGCCTCGCGGAAATAGGTGTTGTCGCCCAGCCAAAGCATCATGTCCGGATGCTTTTGGTATATAGCCGTGAGTATCTCATAATCGCCGCCGTATGGACTCCCTTTGCGGTCAAATGGTTGGTCATTTATATATAGACAACTGCCTACCGCCACCGAAAAAGCCGGTGGTTCGGTTTTGTAGGCCCAATCGGGAGCGCTTTTGAAAGTAAGCGGATAGTCAAATTCGGCAAAGTTGTCGTTGATGTACAATTTGTAGGTGTATTCTTTGCCCGGCACCACCTCGTTGGCCAGCAAATGGGCGGTGTAGGCGTTTTCTTTGGTGGTTTGCACTATGTTGGTTTCAAATACCGGCGAGGCATTGTTGGTTTCCCAGTAGCGCACCTGCACCTTGGCCGGCGTATTGGTTTGAGCCCAAATCATTACCTCGCGCATGTCGGAATAGCCCAACATGGGGCCGCTTTGCAACAAATCGTTGGCGCTGGGCATAGGGTCTTGAGCAAATAAAACAGCCGATTGGCAGAAGAGCAGAAGGGCGATTAAATTTTTCATACCACAATGTTACAGCCTATTGTTAAAGTTAATATGAAGAAGGGCGGTTTGCAGCAAATTGGTGAAAGCCTACAATTGTCCATAATTTATTATTCACATTGGGGTCTATAACTTTTTGAGTGTTAAATGTATATGAACAACAGAGTTTTACACCACAAGTAAACATTTGGTGGATAGCTGCGCAGCAAACTTGCACACTACAATAAAATATTTGAGTCAGGTTTAATTAATAATCATGAGCAGGCCAACTTCAAACTCAGTACTTACACAAGACAACGTGCGTCAGTGGCGCGACTTTTTAGATGTGTTGCTTTTTGCAAGGCAAAACCGGGCGGAAATTGTGGTTCCCGACCGTTTTCCGGGACTCGACAACTTGCTTGAATTGCAAAACAACACCCAAAAAACACTGGAAAGCATCAACTTTTACTACGACAAAAATTACCGCGATTTGCGGGCCTTCAGGGGCAAGTTTGACAACCTTTCGAGCCTGCTGGTATTGCAGAATCTGAAAATAAGCTCAGGCAGAAACTTTAAGAAAGACCGCCAAAACCGCCTTATTTGCTACACAAGCAGCAATGCACGTGTAGGGCAGCTTGAGACCGATGCCGATTTTTTGGCCATTGCCATGATGAACGACAACTTGTATATGGGCACCAAAATTTTTATGAAAGCCCACATGATAGAACTTGTGAGTCTATAAGCCACATTTTCTACATTTACTCTTCGCGGTGAACGGTTTGGGGCGAAAAAGCCGGTAGGCACACAGCAATATATTCAGCACCTTCGGCAGCGGGGGTGCTGTATTTTACCCACTCATTTTTTGGACAAATAATGGCTTCTCCCGCCTTTACAAAATGGGTTCCCCGGGCGGTTTCCACTTTTAGTTCTCCCTGCAAAACCACAGTATATTCGTCAAATTCAGGTGTTTGAGCCGGT
>WGNN01000121.1 GCA_016124515.1 bacterium | reverse complement strand
GTGGTGGAAACACAGGTTCTTATGATCTGTTGCTACTTGCCGATGATAAAGCACAGAAATTGTTCTACAACGATTTTAACCTGCTTGATGGTCCTGATGCGCCGGGCATGTCAGCTGTAGAATTAGATAAGGAAATCATCCTTATGATGGATCGCGAGAATTATGTGAAAACAGAAGGATATGCTGATTCAGAAATTTCTACCGATGGAACCGAGGTAAAATACTTCTTTCAGGGATACCAATTGTTCCAACTGTCAAACTCTCAAGTAACTCCCGACCAATTGTACGATGTGGATTTTGCTCGCGAAGTATGGCAGGTTGACTTGAAAGATGGTATCTCAAGATTGGTAAACAAAGCGTATGACCCAACAGTTGATGCCAGCATTCCATCGGTAATGGTTGATGGAAACGACGAAGGAATCAGCCACGTGATAAGAGTAACTGATGATGCATTTGCTTCAGGTAACTCAAAATTGATCAACAACAAAACTTACCATTTCCTTTTAATAGCTTACGCATCGGTTGATGAAAACAATACTACTGAAGACCGTCAATACCTTGCCGGACGTAGAGTTACCAGAATTTCGGTAACACCTCGTCAAACAGAAATTTTGTCGGATGGTGTTATGCTGCATTCAGCCTATGGCGATGGTCCCGAAATGGAGCGAATAGAAGGTAAAGGCAACGGTGGTGTATTCCTGAAACTAAAATCAGAAACAGTAGATGCAATACTTGCCAACGGAGAAGAGCCAAACCCAACGTATCAAGTAGGCCACGGACCGGTAAAAGTGAAGGTAATTGATCCATTGAAAGTGCCGGTAGCCGATTTCGAACTTAAATTTTACGATGCAGATGTTGCAGGAACCAATGGCGAAGTATTGCTTGCTGATATCAACAACCTTGACCAAGCCGTAAGAACCAACCGTGGTGCATACAATACCGCATTGGGGATAGCCAATACAAAAGAGGCCGCCCTCAACGATGTGATAGATGAATTGAAAGCGAAAAGAGATTCATTGTCAATAGTTGATACTATGCTCAACAAAGGCACGCTCACTATGGATGATTCTTTGGTGTACCGTGCAGCTCATGTATTGCTGCACAGCCAAATTAAAAGCCTGCAAGCCGACTCAGCCATTGCTGCTGATGATTACCAAACAGCGGCTAACGATTTGAACACTGCAACTACCAAGCTCAACAACGCAGTAACCAAACTCAACAATTCTACCAATAAGGCAGACAAAGTACTTTGGTCTCTTGTGAAAATTGATGCCACCGGTAACGATACCATTTGGGCGGAGAAAGGTTTATACACCAACAACGAAATGGTAATTCCTGAATGGGGATTCTCCATTCAGGCAGGCCCCGAATACGGCCCACTTGACAACAATACCGACCAAAGCAATGGTTTGAATGGCGCCGAACTTGTGTACGACAACGATGCGGTAAAATGGCTAAGTGCCATGCCACAAATGGAAAACAGCAGCGAGTCAGCTCCTTACATATTTGACTGGATTCGTGCAGGTTCGTTCCAAAACCAAGAGAAAACCCCTGAAGAAACCGTTCACGATGTTAACTATCCCGGTTTAGGTGGACTACTTGACGAAAAAGGAATCTACAAGACCATTTTGGGTGGAATGATAGCACCATACATGCTTACCTCACGCAGTACTACACTCAATGGTTATAGCACTTATGGAGTATGTCAGGCACCTAGCTATGGTTTGGAGTGCGAAAACTTCAAAACCCTGCCAAGCATCGATTTGGTTTTCACATCCGACAGAAGCAAATGGTCAAAAGTATTGGTTTGCGAAATGGGTGAAAATCCAAACATGACCGAAGGAAATGCAGCCAAGTTTGACATAAGACAACATGCTTCGCTTGAACTGGATCCTGATGCTACAGGAAAGCCACGCTACAGCACTTCTACCAAAGGTTATTCATGGTTCCCCGGCTATGCCATTGATGTAGAAACCGGTCAGCGATTGAACATCATCATTGGTGAAAACTCATCATTACCACAGTCTTATGCCAAAGACATGCTTTGGAACCCATCAAGCAAATTGGTTGATGATCAAACCCCTGTATTGTACGACGGTGGAGCCATTATTGGTGGTATGCATTATATATATGTGATGGGTACCGAATCGGCCTTTAAAGTAGGTGGTGGTAACTATACCACAGCCTATGATGGTTGTGAGCAATACTACAAATACCTCGATCCATCCTCATCAGAATACACCACCAACACCAAGCGCGGTGTTTGGTCGGCTGCTGCTTGGGTAATGCCTGCAGTGGTTGCCGATGGCTATTCGCTCAATTCATGGAACCAAGGACTTATTCCTACCGAAACCACCATCAGATTGAGAATAAACCGTCCGTACCAAACCTATGCAACCGGCGAAAATCCTGAGAACGGCAACATGCCTTTCTACAAATTCAATACAGGCAACATTGCTCCTGAGTTTAACACTGAATTTGGTACCGAGGCATTGAACAACATACGAGTAGTGCCTAACCCATATTATGCACAGAGCTTGTATGAAGGTACACAAATTGACAACTATGTGAAACTGACTAACCTACCGCAAAACTGTACTATTAAAATTTATACAGTGAACGGACTGTTGGTAAGGACCTTCCTCAAATCTGAATCATCTGCATCAACCGGACAAAATACCGAGTTGTTGTGGGATTTGAAAAATAACGCACGTGTGCCCATATCAAGTGGTGTGTACATTATAAATGTTGATGCACCGGGTCTTGGCAATGTTACCGTGAAGTTTATGGCCATTATGAAACCTGTTGACCTTGACACTTTCTAAAAACCACAAATTACAAGTCATGAAAAGAATTATATACAGCCTTACAATACTATCTATCTTGTTCTGTGGTACTGCCAATGCGGGCAACCCCGACCGTATTGGTGAAGCAGGAGCAACGCATTTGCTTATCAACCCGTGGGCCCGCACATCAGGATGGGCAGGCGCCAACACTGCAGGTGTTTCGGGTATAGAAGCCCTCCGCCTCAACGTGGCCGGTTTGGTTCGTTCAGATCACAACGAAGTGGTTTTTGCAAGAACCAACTGGTTTAGCGGTGCAGGAATCAACATCAATGCATTTGGTCTTAAAACCAAATTCGGCGATTACTCTGCCTTGGGTGTTACCATCATGTCGTTTGACATGGGCGATTTCTACAAAACCACTGAGTATTTTCCCGATGGAACTTTGGGAACCTTCTCACCAAGCTACACCAACATTGGTATCAGCTATGCCTATGCATTTTCTGAGCAAACAAGTGGTGGTGTTACCGTTAGATTGGTTTCTGAATCAATATCAAATATGAGCGCCATGGGTGTGGGTATCGATGCCGGTATCCAATACCGCTCTTATGATCAGCGATTTAAATTGGGTTTTGCCCTTCGCAACGTAGGTCCGTCAATGAAATACTCTGGTGATGGTATAGACCATAGAGTGGTTGAAGACGGAATAATGAACCCAACCGCAAGAACCATGGAATCGCGTGTGGCTCCTTTTGAACTTCCTTCAATATTGAATATTGGAGTTGGTTATAAAGTAATGGAGCTGCCAAAAGGTGGTTTAACCCTGGCCGGTAACTTCATGGCCAACTCATTTGGTCGCGATGTAATTTCAGCCGGTGTTGAATATTCATACCGCGATATGTTGTTTTTGAGAGGTGGATTTGCCTACGAAGAACACATTTTCAACGAAGCACTTTCTACCAACGTAGCAAGCGGACCAAGTGTGGGAGCTACCTTTCAGGTGCCTTACCGCGATGGAAAAACCATTGGTATAGACTACTCTTACCGCGATACCTACAACAAATACAAAGGAATACACTCGCTGGGTGTGCTTCTCACTTTCTAGTATAAAACGTATTTTTGTACCCATAAAAACGTTTGCAGGCACTCTTGCAAACGTTTTTGTTTTTACCGATAGAAAATTTGACACGATATGAGCGAGAAAGTTTATGTAACCAAAGAAGGATTTGAAAAGATGCAGGAAGAGCTGAAATTCCTGAAATCTGTGGAAAGGCCGCGATTGTCGAACGCAATTGCTGAGGCGAGAGAAAAAGGTGACTTGTCTGAAAACGCTGAATATGATGCGGCCAAAGAAGAACAAGGCTTGCTTGAAGCACAAATAGCCAAGCTTGAAAATACCATAGGAAATTCAAGGATTCTGGATGAATCGCAGATTGACACATCGAAGGTGACCGCCCTTTGCAAAGTGAAGGTGAAAAACCTGAAGATAAACAAAGAGGTTACCTACCAATTGGTTTCTGAGAAGGAAGCAAACATTAAAGAAGGAAAAATATCGGTTCTTTCGCCCATTGGCAAAGGTCTTTTGGGCAAAGTGATTGGCGATGTAGTTGAAATAGCTGTTCCTGCAGGCACGGTAAAGTTCGAAGTGATGAACATAAGCATCTAGTGCTATGGCAAGTATTTTCAGCAAAATAGTAAATGGCGAAATTCCCTGCTACAAAGTAGCTGAGAACGACGAATACCTGGCCTTTCTTGATATATTCCCACTCAAGAAAGGCCATGTGTTGGTCATACCAAAAAAGGAGGTGGACTACATTTTTGACCTTGATGAAAATACCTTATCAGGGTTGATGCTTTTTGCCCAAAAAGTAGCCAAAGCCATTGACAAAACCATTCCAAGCGAAAGGGTAGGGGTAGCGGTTATTGGATTGGAGGTGCCCCATGCACACATCCACTTGGTGCCACTTCACGGCGCACACGACATAGATTTTTCACGACCCAAATTGAAATTTACAGAAGAAGAGCTAACTGAAATTGCCGCATTAATAGCTGCCAATTTTCAGGCTTAGTCTTTTACACGGTCTTGGTTGTTGGCCACAAAAGCCGCCCAGCCACTTTTTCCCGATTTGGTTTTTGCAGCAGGTTGGCTTACCTCGTTTTGAAAGAAATGGCAAACCGCCGCCGCCACACCATCGGTAGCGTCAAGGTATTTGGGTATTTCGTGCAGGTTCAGGATATTCTGAAGCATTTTAGCTAGTTGTTCCTTGCTCGCATTGCCATTGCCTGTAATGCTTTGCTTAATCTTCTTTGGGGCATACTCGGTTACGGTGAGTCCTTTTTCAAAGCATGCTGCAATAGCCACCCCTTGCGCTCTTCCCAATTTTAGCATCGATTGCACATTTTTTCCATGAAAAGGCGATTCAAAACTTGACTCCGTAGGTGCGTAATTTTTTATTATTTGAATAATGCTGTGGTGAATCTCGTAAAGTTTTTCGTAGGGGTCATCAATCTTGGTGAGGTTTAAATGCCCCAAATCAACCAATTGAAGCAATTTGCCTTTGGTTTTGATAATACCCCAACCCAAAATATTGGTGCCGGGGTCAACCCCTAAAATTATCCGCTCTTTTTTAGATGTATTGTTAAGTCTGGAATTAATGGGAATGGATTTTGATTGTATTATTGTCGCTCAAATATATGCTAACAAAGGCCAAAACATCTCACAAGTTATTGCTCTCCACGCTGTGGTTGGTTTTTGTAGTCTATGGATTTTACTATGTTTATTCAGCTGCGGCACCATACATCAGCGGCAATGAGTCATTAAGTCTCCCCGGGTTTTCAACCCTTACCATATTTCAAATAGGCTTGTTGTTTGCCCTTATGTTTTGCAACTGGGCCATTGAAGCTTTCAAATGGAATTTGTCTATCCGCGATTTTGAGCCGCAAATATTTGTGAAGTCATTAAAATCTACCTTGGTAGGCGTGGCGGTAAGCACTTGGATGCCCAACCGGGTAGGGGAGTACATTGGCAAAGTATTTTATGTAAAAGAGCAAAACCGCTTCAAGGGGGCCATTAGTGCCTTGTTTGTGAGCTATACCCAAATTATAAGTACCTTGTTTTTCGGGATTTTAGGCGGCCTCTATTATTTGTGGAACCATCCGGTCGATAGCAGAATTCTTGGCGTGGTCCTGCTCTCGCTGCTTGTGGTGCTCATCATGTTTTTGGCCTTGTCGCGTAAGGAATTTATCAGAAAAAAACTGTCTTTGTCCAACCGCTATATCCGGCTGTTTTTCAGGACTATCACGCGGTTTAGCAGCCAACAAACCGCGGTTTTTATTTTGCTTTCAGTTTTGCGCTTTGCGGTGTTCAACCTGCAGTTTATTATTTGTCTTCAGATTTTTGGCGCATCAACCCCTTGGCTCCAAACTTTTCTGTTGATATCACTTATCTACGGCATGCAAACCATTACACCGGCCACGGCACTTGCGGGCTTGGGCATCAGAGGAGCACTTTCGCTGTATTTTCTTTCGCCGCTGGTGGCAGATTCCGCCATTATTTTATCCGCATCCTATAGCCTTTGGCTGGTCAATTTGTTTATACCATCTTTCATAGGATGGCTTTTCCTTATATTTTCTCCGGTAAGGGTTGAAGCCAAAAACATGATTCTTGCTTGGCTTCGTCATAAACCCACAGGTATTTGATGGCTCTTTGGCTGGCGTTCTCGCTTTTTTGCAACCTGCACTATGCCTGGCAGTTCCTGCTTTCCTATTTCGCATTAAAAAAACTCCCCACCGCATTTAAGCCTGATGAAAAAGGCAGCATTAAGTTTTCAATAGTAGTGGCTTTGCGCCATGAGGTACACAATATTCCCACCTTATTATCTTCACTCACAAGCTTTGATTACCCGCCTGAGAATTATGAAATCATTTTGGTAGATGATTTTTCTGAGGACGAAACCGTTGCCGTAGCACGTAAACTCATAGCCGAATGCAAAACAGCGGTACAGATTAAATGCTATGCACTTGCCGAAGAAGGATTGCTGCACAACCGAGCCTTTAAACGAACCGCTATACAATTGGGGGTAAACAAGGCCAACTTTGATTGGATTGTAACCACCGATGCCGACTGCATTCACCACGCGCAATACTTGCGCACGCTGGCGGGATTTATAAAAAAACACCAGCCAAAATTTGTGTCGGCCCCTGTGCATTTAAGTCCGGCCCAAACCCTGTTTCAAAAAATGCAATCGCTTGAATTTAAGGGGCTTGTTGGTTTGGGAGCCGCCTATATACAGCGCGAAAGGCCTTTTTTGTGCAATGGAGCCAATCTTGCTTTTCAGCGCAAAGTTTTTATTCAACTCAACGGCTACAAGGGCACTGACAAATACGAAAGCGGCGATGATGTGTGGTTTATGCACAAGGTACAGCACAGGTTTCCCTTCGAAATATATTTTGCCATGCACAGCCATTTGATTGTAAAAAGTGCTCCCTGCCCCGATGTGCCAAGTTTTATAAACCAACGAAAAAGGTGGACTTCTAAAAATACCGGATACCACCACCTGAGCCAATTGGCCACACTTTCGTTTGACTACTTGTACTATTGCGCCATAGCCATCAATGCAGTGCTGGCCTTTTTTAGCCCGGCGGCACTACACCTGCTCTACTTCATGTTGCTTACCAAAGTGGCGGTAGAAGTAAACTTTTATAGCACACTCAACTATTGGATAAAAACCCCTTGGTGGAGCCTTACCTACCTGCTCACTTTTCCTGTTCAGATTTTTTATGTAATTGCCATTTACCCTTTGTCGCAGTTGACAAAGTACCAATGGAAAAACCGATTTTTTAATGCTAGACCCCGTTGAAAAGGAAATTCTGCTAAGCCTCACTTTTGAAGAAAGCTTGCAAAATTTGCTTGAAGAGACATCAGAAAAGCCCCCTGTGGTAATTGATGCACTAAAAACGCTTCTTGCCAAAGACATGGTGCAGGCGTTTGCGACCGACCCCACGAGCGGCCAATTGAAGAGTACTGCTTTCTTCGATTCCGACAATTTATTTGAGTTTATGTTCAGGGCCACGGCCAAGGGGCTCAACGCGCTCGACGAAAGCCATTAAAACTAAGCATCGTTTTGTTTGCTTTCCTACTTTTGCAGCGTTTTTTTAGTAATCAAAGCAACCAATGAAAGATCTTTTAAAACAATTTGAAAATAAAGCCCCTCATATAGTATTCGAGTGGCACGACTCTGAAACCGAAGCCAAAGGATGGGTGGTAATAAACTCGCTTCGTGGCGGTGCTGCCGGCGGTGGAACCCGCATGCGCCAAGGACTAAACAAGCACGAAGTAACCTCACTGGCCAAAACCATGGAAATGAAGTTTTGCTGGTCGGGGCCTGCCATTGGTGGTGCCAAATCAGGTATTGATTTTGACCCCGCAGACCCCAGAAAAAAGGGCGTATTGGAGCGCTGGTACAAAGACGTACTTCCGCTGCTGAAAAATTACTACGGCACCGGTGGCGATTTGAACGTTGACGAAATAAAGGAAGTAATTCCGGTAACCTACAATATGGGGCTTTTGCACCCGCAAGAAGGTGTGTTGGTGGGCCACTTTAAGCCCGATGCCGACGAAAAAAGCATGAAAATAAAGCAGTTGCAGGAAGGTGTGTCAAAGGTTTTGACCAATGCCGAATATACACCCGACCTGAGCAAAGAATACGTGGTAGCCGATATGATAACCGGCTGGGGCGTGAGCGAAGCCGTGCGACTTTTTTATGAAAAACGCGGTGAAAGCCTGGAAGGCAAAAAAGTAATAGTGCAAGGCTGGGGAAATGTAGCTGCCGCTGCAGGTTGGTTTCAGGCCAAACTCGGTGCCAAAGTGGTGGGTATTATTGACCGCGTAGGAGGGCTTATCAATGAAAATGGATTCAGTTTTGACGAAATAACCCATTTGTTCAACAGCCGACCCGGCAACCACCTCAACCAAGAGGGTTTGCTTTCATTTGACGAAGTAAACAAGAGAATATGGGATTTGGAAGCAGATGTATTTCTGCCCTGCGCTGCCTCAAGATTGCTTACCAAAGAGCAGTTGGAGCGCCTGCACAAAGGTGGAACCGAAGTGATAAGCTGCGGCGCCAATGTGCCTTTTGCCGATGAGGAAATATTTTACGGTCCAATAGGCGAGTGGGCAGATGGCAATTTTGCGGTTTTACCCGATTTTATTGCCAACTCGGGCATGGCACGCACTTTTGCCTACCTTATGCAAAACAATGTATCGCTTGATGACGAAGCCATTTTTGGCGACGTGACCGATATTATTAGTAAGTCGCTTGACAAAGTGCTGGCACAAAACAGCAGCAGCCGCAACCTGTGCGCCACCGGTTTTGAAATAGCCCTGAAGCAACTTATTTAATCTTCCACTTAAGAACCTTAAACCGAAAGGATGAAAAAAATTCTCTTAGCCCTCTCCCTGATTATGTACGCATCGGGAGTTTTGCTGGCCTCGCCTGAACACAAGCAGGCTGCCGGCAACCACACTGAAACCGTGACGGAAGAAACGGAGAACCCACAACACGAGGCTACTGCCGAAGCCCACACGGCAGGAACTGAAGCGCATGGCGAAGCTGCGGATCATGAAGCAAACCTGCCACCAAGCTGGTTGGTAATACCTTTTGTGGCCCTGCTGCTTATGATTGCTACCGGTCCTTTATTTTACGGCAATTTCTGGCACCACCATTATCCCAAAATTGCCATTGGCCTGGGCTTGGTCATAGCCGCTTACTACATTTTTGTATTAAACAACTCGCATCAGGTAGTACACTCGCTATTTGAGTACATTTCCTTTATCTCACTATTGACGGCGCTCTTTGTGTCATCGGGCGGTATTTTGATTGGTTGGGATAAACAAGGAACCCCAATGGCAAACGTTATCATGCTCATTTTGGGCGCGGCCATTGCCAATATTATTGGAACCACCGGAGCCTCTATGTTGCTTATTCGTCCTTTTATAAGGCTCAACAAAGAGCGTATAAAACCCTACCACGTGGTGTTTTTCATATTTATGGTGAGCAACGTGGGTGGCTGTTTAACCCCCGTGGGCGACCCTCCGCTGTTCCTTGGGTTTTTGAAAGGTGTGCCTTTTGAGTGGACCATCATTCACGTAATAGCCAAATGGGCATTCGGTATTGGTTTGTTGGCGGTAATATTCTACATACTCGACAGCCGCGATGTGAAATTGAATCCTGTAAAGGCTACTCCGGGACAAAAATTCAGCGGACGATTGGGAGTGCGCGGTGGTCGCAATGTGTTGTTCCTTGCCATTACCATAGCCGCAGTTTTTCTTGATCCCAACAAAATGGATTGGCTTCCTTACATTCCACTCCGCCACGGCGAACACCTTACCAAATTGAGCTTCATTCGCGAGTTGATTATGTTTGGTGTAGCTGCACTTGCTTACTTTACCAGCGACAAGGAATGTCTCAAACGCAATGATTTCAATTTTGAACCTATCAAAGAGGTGGCTTATCTGTTTATCGGTATTTTCGGAACCATGATGCCCGCCCTGCAATTGGTAGAGCATTTTGCGGCGGTAAACCCACAATACATTACCACCAACACACTTTATTGGTTCACAGGCTCGCTTTCGGGCGTGCTCGACAATGCACCTACCTACATGAACTTTATGTCGGCAGCGATAGGCAAATACGGTTATGACCTCAACAACCTGAGCAGTGTTACCGCGTTTACTGTGGAGCATATTCCTGAGCTAACCGCTATTTCGGTGGCATCCGTATTTTTTGGAGCCATGACCTATATTGGCAACGCGCCCAACTTTATGGTAAAGTCTATTGCCGAGCAAATTGGTATTGAAATGCCATCATTTGTGGCCTATATTGTGAAATATTCCTTGCCATTTTTGCTACCCGTGTTGTTCTTAACATGGTTGGCCTTCTTTGTTTTCTAAGGAGAAATAATTCACACATACAAATAATAGAAAGCCCCGCAATTTGCGGGGCTTTCTATTTTATTCAGTCACAAAACCAATTAGCGAATAACTTGTTACATGGACATAGCGCTAAATTGGTATAGGCCTAAGGTGTTACCTACATTTTGGTTATTTGTTTTACGGCAAACTCACCTTGGTCGTTCGAAAGCTTGAGAATATAAGTTCCCGGCTGCAATTGCCCAATTGAAATCTGGTTTACATTGCCATTGACTACCATTTGTGTTTTGCCCAGAAAATCAATTACTTCTACGCGGTCAAATTGGTCGTTGCTCATAATATTTATCACACCATTGCTTGGGTTTGGATAAATTTCAAATGATTTGGCAATGGGCGATATACCGGAGGTTATGCCTTGCTCATAAAAGCGTATAGCTCTGCGAATACCTCCGATAAACACATCCAAATCACCATCGTCATCAATGTCTGCCGTTCTCGGGAAATTGAAATAGGTATCCACAGTATCGGATCCGGTTAAATTCATTTTGAATGGATCGTCAACGCCTTTGGCAAAATTGGGAGATGATTTTGAACCTGTATTTTCAAAATAGGTGAACTTGCCATAGTAATTACTTACCAGCAAATCATAGTCGCCATCGCCGTCAAAATCGGCCAATTGAGGTGATGCTACTTGATATACATGGTTCATGTTGTAGGGCAGGTCAACAGGAGCTGCAAATTTTGGTGAGCTTTTGTCTCCAATATTTTCAAAGTACTCCATGTTGCCGTAGTATTCGCCTACCAACACATCAAAATCGCCGTCATCATCCAAATCGGCAACTGTAGGCAGGGAATAATATAAGGTGGTGTCGGCACCAAATGGATTGGCTACCGGCGCTGCAAAATTGGGTGTGCTGCTGCTGCCTATGTTTTCAAAATACAGCAATCGACCTGTCATTCCACCATTTGAATCTGATTCCAGATAATACATGTTTCCTGACAACAAGTCATAGTCACCATCATTGTCAAAGTCGGCGAATGTGGGTACGTTTAGCAGACCTATTGTATCGAGGCCAAATGGATTGCTCAGCGGGGTGGTATATTTGGGTTTGCTTTTGGTTCCCACGTTTTCAAAGTATTTCCAGCCTCGGGTTTGGCCTTGGGAATAGAGGCTCAGCTCACCCATCATAATATCCAGATCGCCATCGCCATCAAGATCTACAAAAGCCGGTGCACTTGCTACAAAAGCGGTGTCAATGCCAAATGGGTTTTCTTTTACCGGTTGAAAAACCAACTGCGCATGTGCCTTGCTGCCAAAGCCCAGACCCACCAGCATGGCCGCCACACCCAGTGCTTTTTGCAAGTGCTTAATTGATACGTAGCGACGTACTTCGGCTACCAATTGTTTGATTTTGAGCACCAAGCCGCCTATTTGATGGGGTGCGCGTTCTTCATACGACAGCTCGTGCGACAATTTTTCTGAGAGTCGGTTGAGCTTCGCGAGTTTTCTTGTAAGCGTTTTTGTTTTCATAAGTTTATTTATTACGTGTTAATCGCCATATTATGGTTTTTCTGCTTGCGGCCTTGCCCAATAATTATTGTCGGGCGTGGTAACACCCATTTTATATTCGGGGCTCATGGTGTTCATAATGTTGGGGCGCAATTTTTCAGGTAGTACTTGCAGGTCATAGATTTCATCCACTGAGTTGAGGTAGGTTATTTTTCCGGCTATGCTGCCCGTAGGCAAATGCACCAACACAATTGCCGCCTCGTTGGCTTTATGGGCAAACTGTAGTTTCCCAAAAGTTGAACTGTTTTCGCGCAGTTTTGAAGTAGCCACAAAAAGGTAGTCGCGGTGATAAGCCATGCCGCGCAAAAAGCCATCAATACGGGTTACTACCTCATATTTTTTCTGCGCAACATCTACTTGTATCAACTCGCCGGTAGCCGAAAGCAGCACGTACAGTTTGCCGTTAAACAATCGCGGCGAATGTGGCATGCCCAGGTTTTCGAGAACAATTTCGTTGCTGACAATATCTATTAAACAACCCGATTCTGTAACAGTGGGCCGCCAGCTTTGGTGGCTGTTTCCTTGCGAAAAACAGGTGGCAAAGCGTGGTTTACCTTCTTCCATAGCCATACCATTCAGATGGCAGCGGTCTTCAGATACCAGTTCGGTAATGAATTTCGGTTTCCATACCGGTATATAGTTGTAGTGGCCGTCCATTTTTACAATGCATGAAAAAAGTGTATTTACGGCATACAAACCATCATTTCCGAAATTTATATCGTGTATGTCCAGTCCACCGGAGTGGTAAGTGAGACGGGGCATGTAGAGCGCATCATATTTTCCCGGCGACTTGGGGTAGTGCATTGCCAGTTGCGGGGCATTGGAAAATTGTATCACCTCATCGGCGCAGGCAATTGCCATTTGCTCGTTTTTGAGCGCAATGCCCATGGGTTTATTAAAACTGCGGGGCAATTGCACCAGGTAATTTTCATCCCGTGGCGAAATAAAGATCACTTTTCCTGCCTGATAGGTACTTATGGCAAGCGAACAATTGAGTTTGCTTAGCAACTCTGGTACTTGGGGCGTGTAGCGACAGGAAAATGGCGTTAAATCAGCACTCATAAATGGGTGTTTGCTTGTTGTGTGGCTAAAATTAAGACAATATTAATTACTGGTTTATACTTAATACACCGGCAACAAACGCAACGGTATAAGGCTAAAGTATGGTTGCAGCATCTGGGTAACTAAAAAAACCTGCCCAATGATGAACAGGTTTTTTGTCAATATTAAACCAAAACACGCAACAGCAATTTAGGGTGATTGCGAAAAGTATGTAGCTGAAAAGGGTGGTTTATGCGATGGGAAACGGTCATCTCATATTTTGCTGTCCCTTTTCTACCACTTCGAAATCAGGTTTAAAGTTCCTGATATTATTTACTTATGTAAGTGATGTTGGTTACACGTCCACAATTTGTGCATCTTTCCTTTTATGGCAATCGTCCACAATGGGAAAGAACAGTTATCTGATGGTAAATCTATTCCAGGGCCGAACCAACTACCACCATATCGGCACCTGCTTTCCAAATGGCTTCGCGCTGTGCGGCAGTTTTTATTCCACCACCCACAATAAGTGGTATGTCAATACCCTGTGCTACTTTTTCTATGGTTTTCAGCGGAATATGTTCATCGGCACCGCTGCCTGCATCCATGTAAATGCATTGAAGACCAAGTAGTTCGCCGGCCTGTGCGGTTGCCAGGGCAATATCCCATTTGGTTGCGGGAATAGGTAAGGTATTGGAAATATAGCTTGCCGATGTAGCGCGGCCATCATTTACCAACATATAGCCCGTAGGCACTATTTCCATTGTACTAGCCTTGAGTGTTGGCGCAATTTCTACATGCCTGCCAATGAGCAGATCGGCATTGCGGCCTGAGATTAAAGAGAGAAACAACAAGCCATCGGCGCGGTGACAAAACTGCACCGGGCTGCCGGGAAAAAGGTAAACCGGTTGTTCAAAATTTTCCTTGAGTGCCAATACCAAGTCATCAATCTTCGGTTGGTTTACCAAGCTGCCACCTACCAGCAACAGATCAATTCCGGTACTTGCAAACGCTTGTTTTTTTAAGTGAACTTCATGCGCCGGCAATTTGTCGGGGTCTATAAGTGCCGCAAAAACTTTTTCACCATTTATTTTAGCCATTTTTAGCGTGCTGAGTAGGTTTTTGGGTTTTAAGTAATTGTTTTTCAATTTGTTAAATGTTTCTTAATGGAATTGTCCTTTTCATTATAAGCAGGCACATTTCAATGTTTTTTTCCACAGCCACGCCTGAGTGGTGCATTACATTAGGCTGATTTTTTAAAATCCTTCCAATACTTTCGAATGGCACAATCGGATTTTTTTTCAGGCAAAATAACTGAACAAGTATGGTAAAAAAGACATCTACCCGCAAAACAGGCGGCATGCAGTTTAGTCGCTATTTCACAAAGGAGGGTAAAAGCCCTTTTGAATTATTTGAATATGAAAAGCGCACTTCAATAATTAGAAACCCAAGTGGTGACGTCGTTTTTGAGATGAACGACGTGGAAGTGCCAAAAACCTGGAGTCAGGTGGCCACCGATATTCTGGCCCAGAAGTACTTCAGAAAAACCGGCGTACCACAAGCTGATGGTTCACTGGGAAGGGAAAACTCCATAAAACAAACAGCCCACCGCATGGCCCACTGCTGGATGGACTGGGGACAACAATATGGCTACTTTGCATCTGACGATGATGCCAATGTATTTTATGATGAGCTGGCCTACATGATTACCGGACAATATGCGGCACCCAACTCGCCGCAGTGGTTCAATACCGGTTTGTTTAGTTCATACGGCATCAGCGGCAAACCACAGGGACATTATTATGTAGATCCCGAAACTGAAAAAACAAGCAAATCAACATCAGCTTACGAAAGACCACAACCCCACGCTTGCTTCATCTTATCAGTAGAAGATGATTTGGTAAACGAAGGCGGTATCATGGATTTGTGGGTTCGCGAAGCGCGAATTTTCAAATACGGCTCAGGTGTGGGTACCAACTTCTCCAACATTCGCGGAGCAAGCGAGCCCCTTTCAGGTGGTGGTGCTTCTTCGGGCCTTATGTCGTTCCTCAAAATTGGCGACAGAGCCGCAGGAGCCATCAAATCGGGCGGAACCACAAGACGCGCAGCCAAAATGGTTTGTCTTGACCTTGACCACCCCGAAATTGAAGAATTCATCAACTGGAAAGTAGAGGAAGAGAAAAAAGTAGGTGCCCTTATTGCCGCAGGTTACTCTTCAGACTACGAAGGCGAAGCCTACCGCACAGTGGCCGGTCAAAACTCAAACAACTCAATACGAATTCCCAACGCATTTTTTGAAGCACTCAACAGCGGCAAAGAATGGGAATTGAAAGCGCGAACTGATGGTTCAGTTATCAAAAAAGTTTCATCAGAAAAACTTTGGAATGATATAGCTTTTGCCGCATGGGCTTGTGCCGATCCGGGTGTGCAATACGATACCACCATTAACCAATGGCATACTTGTCCGGCTTCAGGCAGAATCAATGCATCGAACCCTTGTTCAGAATACATGTTTCTTGACAATACCGCCTGCAATTTGGCTTCGCTAAACCTTATCAAGTTTTTTGATCAGGACAAACTGGAGTTTGATGTGGCCGGTCTTAAACACGCCATCCGACTGTGGACTACCGTACTTGAAATTTCAGTACTTATGGCGCAGTTTCCGTCAAAAGAAGTGGCCGAGCTATCGTATGAGTTCAGAACCCTGGGGCTTGGCTATGCCAACTTGGGTACCGTGCTCATGACATCAGGAATTCCTTACGACAGTGCCAAATCAAGAGCTATTTGCGGCGCTGTTACGGCTATTCTCACGGGTACTTCTTATGCTACCTCAGCCGAAATGGCCCAACACCTTGGCGCATTTAAAGGCTACGAGATAAATAAAGAACACATGTTGCGCGTGATAAGAAACCACCGCTATGCAGCTTACCACGCATCAGCCGATACTTATGAGCAACTTGATATAAAACCACAGGGTATAAAACCTGAGGATTGCCCCGATTACCTGCTTACCGCCGCCTGCAACTCGTGGGACGACGCCCTGAGATTGGGAGAAAAATATGGCTATCGCAATGCCCAAACCACCGTAATAGCGCCTACAGGAACAATAGGCTTGGTTATGGATTGTGATACCACCGGTATTGAACCCGATTTTGCCTTGGTAAAATTCAAAAAACTTTCAGGTGGTGGCTATTTCAAAATAGTAAACCAATCGGTGCCACGCGCACTCAAAACCCTGGGCTACTCGCCAAACGAGGTGCAAGCCATAGTTGACTATGCCAAAGGAACCGCAAGCCTTGCCGGTGCCCCGCACATCAACCTTGATTCATTGAGATCAAAAGGGTTCAACGAAGCCGAATTGGACAAAATACAGTCGCAACTGCCTTCAGCTTTCGATGTCTCATTTGTATTTAACGTATGGACCTTGGGCGAAAAAGTATTGCAACGCCTGGGTTTCAATGCCGATGAGTACAACTCGCCCAACTTTAACCTGCTCAGAAAACTTGGCTTTACAAAAGAGCAAATAGCCGAAGCCAACGAATATGTGTGCGGAACCATGACCATAGAAGGAGCGCCACACTTAAAAACCGAGCACTATCCGGTGTTTGACTGTGCCAACAAATGCGGCCAAAAAGGCGAGCGCTACATTGCTGCTTCGGGCCACATCCGCATGATGGCTTCTGCACAACCCTTTATATCGGGTGCTATTTCAAAAACCATCAACCTGCCCAACGAAGCTACAGTTGATGAAATCAAGGAATCGTACCAAATGAGCTGGGAACTTGGTTTGAAAGCCAATGCACTTTACCGCGATGGCAGCAAACTTTCGCAACCGCTTAGCAACAAAAGCGATAAGCAAGACGATGAGAAAGAAGCCAATGTGATAGATGAAGCATTGGGCGCACAAGCCGAGCGCAAGCTTGATGAGCTGACTCCGCAGGAAGTACTCGATGCCGCCATCAGAATCATGAACAAGTCAACCGACACCAAGTTCAAGCGTCAACTTTCGCGTATTGTGGAGCGCAAGAAATTGCCACACAAAAGGAGAGGATTTACCCAAAAAGCACGTGTTGGTGGCCAAACCATGTTTATACGCACCGGCGAATACAATGACGGAACACTTGGCGAGATATTTATCGACATACACAAGGAAGGTGCCTCTTTCCGCTCACTTATGAACTGCTTTGCCATAGCCGTTTCAATTGGTATGCAATACGGTGTGCCGCTCGAAGAATATGTGAATAAATTTACTTTCACCCGTTTTGAACCATCGGGTATGGTTGATGGCCACGACAACATCAAGAGCGCCACTTCTATTATAGACTTTATCTTCAGGCTGCTTGGTTTTGAATACCTGGGCCGCGAAGATTTGGTACAGGTGAAACCACACCAAATAAGCTTTGATGATGTGGAGCCCGAAAATGCCAACGGAACCATGATTGTGGAAGAGCCCAACCAAGACTACCTCATTCAGGAAAAAGTGAGCCCGGCTGCTGTGTCATCATCAGGCGAAACCCAACTTGAAATGAGTTCATTCAGCAGCATAGACAATTCGCTGAGCGAAATGATGGGCGATGCCCCCGCTTGTGACGTATGTGGACACATAACCATAAGAAACGGCACTTGCTACAAATGCCTCAACTGCGGCAACAGCCTTGGTTGTAGTTGATAATTGAGTTATCATAAATAAAAAAGCCCCGAATTTTTCGGGGCTTTTTTATTTATGTCAAAAAGAAGAAGTAATTTTTTCATTGATTAATTTATAATACCAATTCCCACCCTGAAATTGAAAAAAGTATAAGCGGTGTTGTGCATGGCACCTTCGTAGCGAAGGAAGTTTTTATTAGTAAAACTACTGGCAACATTTGTTGAGAATGCGGTAAATGCCCACATGCCCATAAAATCAAAACCAAACTCGTAGCCATATCGTAGCAGCAAGCGGTCGAATACAATCATATTGCGCATGTGTGCCATTCCTATACGTGGCGATAGTAGTTTATTATTGGTTAAGTCGCTGTATATCATGAGCCGTTTGTTGTCAATATCCAAGAAGTTGGTGTTTATAACACTAAGGCCCATCAATAGCTCAAAATAGGCACCTGCAGGAGCTATGAAAGATCCATCGTAAAATTGCACGGTAAAATCATATTGCATAACCGAAGTATAAAGATTTGCCGATAGGGGTTTTCTAAATGTTCTGTAGTCAGGGTTTGTAAGGTCTTCACCATAGGGTAAGTCGGGCGAAGAGCCATTATCTGTATTATAGTTGTTGTACAAAGGATATATATAATTGGTGCCGCTCACTCTAAAGGTTATAGCCGTTTGCGTACCCACGGTGTAGCCCAATTGAATGGCAGGTTTCAGGCCCAGCCGGCGCGTCAAACTCATTTGGCTCCTTAGCGAAGAAAAGTTGGGAGCTACATCGCAGTCAATATTTAAAAATAATTTTTTGCCCAGATAGCCCGGTGCTTGTCCCTGGGCGGTATAGCTATAGCAAGTAGTGGCAAGTATGGTCAATAGTAAAAATAAGCCTCGCATGTTATTTCTTTTTTAGTTTAAATATGGAATTAAACAAGGTTGATTTTATTACAAACTTGCGGTCAGACATTTGGTATTCGTAGAAAAAGGTTTTAATCTTTTGGTTGGTTTCCATATCATAAACACTAAACAGGCAGTAAGTGGTAGTAGAAGGGCGTGCAATGCCGTATAGTAGAAAAGGCACGCCAGTGGCCGGCACTTGTGTGGCGAGTGCCATAACGCCACCCAGAATTGTAGAACGAATAATTTGGTTGGCCTTTCGGTGTTTAAGGGTAAAGAAACTTGTGTAGCCAACGTAGCGCGTTCCATATTTTTCCATAATGGCCTCAATTTCGGGTTGGTGCGATGATGGAATGTTGAGTGTGTCTTTGTAGGCCGTTTCAATTAGCCATTCTTTTATGGTGCTGTAGTCGTTAAAGCGTTCCACATCGTCGCTTTCCATAAGCAAGGGGGTCATCATATCAAGATTCACTGCGGTGGCTTCGGCCATTTCGGGCAACAAATCGAGTACTTGCAGCATGGCTTGCTCCGATTTTTCTATGAGAAAACCCTCTTCGCTTTTATTAGTAACCTTAATGTAATAAGGTTGGGTCATTATTATTTTTTGCAGGTTCAGCGAGGTGTCGCGGTCTTTTTGGGCAAGTTTCAGGTATTCGGTTTTCTTCAGGTTGCGCTTGGTGGCTCTTTGAAAAAGTTTTACAAAAAGCGGGTCTTCTATATATTCGCTAAAGGCAAAAATATAGGGTTTCGATTCTTTTAGTGTGGCTTCAGACTTCAGCTTGTCATACTTGTTTTTTGGTTCGTCTTTTACTTCGGTGGCATCTTCGGTACTGTCAACCGGGGTTTCCACCATTTTTTTAAAGTCAAACAAATTCACATTATGATCCGCTATTAGGTTCACCATTGCATTGATGCAGAGCTTTTTCAGGTATTTATTATTTTCAAATTTCTTGAGTCCCGCAAAGGCATTATATACGGCGTAGATGTTCATATCGAGCGAGGTGAGCCGCAATACAATGTGGTTGAGCTGCTGCGATTGGCCTTCAAGGTCTTGGTAGTAGGTGCATACTTCGTCAAGCTCATAGGCATTTTTATACTCCGAAAGGCCAATCATGGCTTCGGTTTTAAATATTTCGTTTTCCGCATTGCCGGGGTATATTTTTTCGAGCAAAAAAGCATTGTACAGTGCCGATGCATATCGTTGGCTGCTGAGAAAAAGCGAAGTCATTTCGTAGCGCGCTTTTTTCTGCAGCTTTTTGAATTGGGTTTCTGAAACCAAATATTCTTTACCATCTTTTTTGTTGGCATTTAGCACGGGGGCCAATTGCATGCGGCGGGTTGAAATATTGGGGTGGGTGCTGTATTTGTCGTCTTCGTCGTCAAAACTCACCGGAGTAAGTTCGCTCAAAAGCACATCATCTTTGAGGGGGTAGTATTTGTTGGCAATAAAATTGTTTTCAAATTCTATTTCGTCAAAAGGCAGGTGAGCAAACTTCAATACAAAAAACACCTCGTCGGCTTCCAGCGGGGCATAACCGGTTTTCAGGTAGCGGTTAAAACCGGTTTCGTCGGCGTCAAGCTCCTGCATTTTTGAAAAGTTGCTTTGCGAAAGCAATTTATCTTCTACCGACTGCGCGCGGTAGTCGCCTTTTCCTTTTTCAATTTCTATTTGTTCCTTAAAGCCATCGAGCGAATGTTTGTTGGTGTAGTGGGCTATTTCGTGGCAAAGAATAAAGGCAAGTTGTGCTTCGTTTTCCAATTGTGCCAGCAGACCTATGTTTATAAAAATAATGCCGTTTCCGGTGGCAAATGCATTCACATAGGGCGATTTTACCACGTACAGACGCAATTCCTGCCGCAGGTTCTTGTCGTTTTTCAATATTTCGTCAAGCACGCTGTTTACATACATGCTTATAGAGTCGTTGAAAAGCACCTTGCCACTTTTCAGCAAACGATCGATGGCATAGCTGCTTTGCACAAAAAATTCGCGTTGCTGACGCCTGCTCAATGAAAATTTATCGTGCAGTATAGAATCGTTGGCAATGGCAATCTTGGCTTTTTCCTGCGAGGGCGTGGTAAACTCGGCAGGTATTTTTCCGTGACACTCGAGGTGGGTTGAAACCTGTGCCCCGGCTAGTGTACTAAGGCTTATAAAGAAAGCCAATAAGTATTTGGTGTGTTTAATCATTTTCTAATGTTTTCAAATACAATGGGTTGCATGATTTTCGAAGCGTGTTGTCTATTTCATGTACGGCAAAGAAAATACAACTCACCATAAAATATCACGATAAGCGCCACTCATTTTGACAGGGGCGAAAATATCATTGATTTCCCACATGGGTAAACGCAGCACAAGAACCTTGTACATTATGCTGTAGTCGCCGGGCCGTCGTGGAGTTTTCGCAGCAAACCGAAGTAGCCTTAGGTTGCTAATCTGTTATAAGGCCTGCCTGAATAGGTCAATGTCTTGTTTCAGGCCATTTCACCTTGTGTTGCAGCTTTTCAGCAGGTGGTTATTTAGAAAGGTTCTAAACTTGATTGATAATCATCAAATATTGATTCGCGACAACCTTTGGCGTGTTGGCTGTGTTAATTTCGTGCCGAATTCAAACAGATTACGATAAATGAGTTGGTTAAAGAAAACCTTTAGCAGTTCCATCGGAAGGAAGTTTTCGATGGCCCTATCAGCACTATTCCTGCTGTTATTTTTACTCCAGCACTTTGTTATCAATTTTTCGTCAGTAATAAGTGCTGATGCCTTCAATGAATTGTCCCACTTTATGGGTACCAATCCACTCATTCAATTTGTTATGCAGCCCATACTCATGTTTGCGGTGGTGTACCATTTTGTAATGGGTTTTGTGCTTGAAGCCAAAAACAATGCCGCCCGCAACGTAAAGTACGCCATGTACAAAGGTGGCGCCAATGCCTCGTGGATGTCGCGCAACATGATTTACTCAGGCTTGGTTATTCTCGGCTTTTTGGCCCTGCATTTCTACGATTTTTGGATTCCTGAAATTGCACATAAATACGTGCGTTTTGAAGAACCCGATGCCACACGCTACTATGGCGAGCTGGTTGAGAAATTTGAAAACCCCATGCGTGTAGCCCTTTACGTGCTGGCTTTTGTATTTCTTGCCCTGCACCTTACACACGGCTTTCAGTCGGCGTTTCAAACCATTGGCGCCCGCAGCCCCAAGTATTTCCCTTTCATTCAAAAATTTGGTAAAATATTCGCCATTGCCATTCCGGCGGGCTTTATTTTCATTGCCATATTCCATCATTTAACTGCATAATTTAAAGAAAATGACCGTTTTAAATTCAAGAGTACCAGAAGGGCCATTGGCAGATAAATGGACCAATCATAAGAATAAAATAAACCTGGTAAACCCGGCCAACAAACGACTAATAGACGTAATAGTGGTAGGAACCGGACTTGCCGGTGGTTCTGCCGCCGCCACACTTGCCGAGTTGGGTTATAATGTTAAAGCATTTTGCTACCAGGATTCACCCCGCCGTGCGCACTCAATAGCTGCACAGGGTGGTATCAATGCCGCCAAAAATTACCAAGGCGATGGTGACTCTACCTACCGCCTTTTTTATGATACGGTAAAGGGTGGCGACTACCGCTCGCGCGAAGAAAATGTATATCGACTGGCTGAAGTATCGGCCAATATTATAGACCAATGTGTGGCACAGGGTGTTCCTTTTGCCCGCGATTATGGCGGACTACTCGACAACCGCTCATTTGGTGGTGTGTTGGTTTCGCGTACTTTTTATGCCAAAGGCCAAACCGGACAACAGCTTTTGTTGGGTTGTTATTCGGCCATGAACCGACAAATAGCCCGCGGAAAAATAGCCATGTACAACCGCCACGAAATGATGGAACTGGTAATAGTAGATGGAAAGGCCCGTGGAATAATAGCAAGAAATCTGGTAACCGGCGAGATAGAACGACATTCGGCACACGCCGTGGTAATAGCCTCAGGTGGCTATGGCAATGTATTTTACTTGTCAACCAACGCCATGGGAAGCAATGTTTCTGCCGCCTGGAAAGTGCATAAAAAAGGTGCTTTCTTTGCCAACCCCTGCTTTACGCAAATACACCCCACCTGTATTCCCGTTTCTGGCGATCACCAAAGTAAGCTCACGCTCATGTCTGAGTCGCTGAGAAACGATGGACGTATATGGGTGC
Organism: bacterium; assembly: GCA_016124515.1. GTDB lineage: Bacteria > Bacteroidota > Bacteroidia > CAILMK01 > JACPUW01 > JACPUW01. The sequence continues at coordinate 16,485 of WGNN01000121.1, read as the reverse complement.
CCAAGAAAATGGAAGATGTGAAAGCCATTCGCGAAGGACGCCTGAAACCAACGCAAATAGCTGAGGAAGATCGCGATTACTACTTGGAAAGAAGGTATCCTGCTTTTGGCAACCTGGTGCCCCGCGATGTGGCTTCAAGAGCGGCCAAAGAGCGTTGCGATGCAGGCTATGGCGTAAATGCCACCGGCGAGGCGGTTTATCTTGACTTTGCTTCGGCCATACAGCGCTACGGCAAAGAGCAAGCCCACATACACGGCCTTGACGAAAACGACAAAGACCTGGTGAAAAAACTGGGAACCGAAGTAGTGAAGTCGAAATACGGCAACCTGTTTCAGATGTACGAAAAAATTGTGGACCAAAACCCATACGAAACCCCGATGATGATTTACCCCGCGGTGCACTACACCATGGGCGGTGTGTGGGTTGACTATAATTTGATGACTACCATACCCGGCTTGTATGCCATTGGTGAGGCCAATTTTTCAGACCACGGCGCCAACCGCTTGGGTGCATCAGCACTTATGCAAGGCTTGGCCGATGGCTATTTTGTGCTTCCATACACCATTGGCGACTACCTATCAGCTGATATACGAACCGGAAAAATACCCACCAACCTGCCTGAATTTGATGCCGCAGAAAATGCTGTGAAGGAGCAAATAAATGGCTTTGTGAATAACAAAGGCAGCAAAAGCGTTGACTACTTTCACAAGCGCCTGGGCAAGGTAATGTGGGACAAAGTAGGCATGGCAAGAAATGCCGAAGGCCTGAAACAAGCCATTGAAGAAATACGCGCCATAAGAGAAGAGTTTTGGAAAGATGTGCGTGTGCCCGGCGCCGCCAACGAATACAACGAAGAGTTGGCAAAGGCCGGCAGAGTAGCCGATTTTCTGGAGCTTGGCGAATTGTTTGCCATTGACGCCCTGCACCGCGAAGAGTCGTGCGGCGGACACTTTAGAGAAGAATACCAAACCGCTGAAGGCGAAGCTCTAAGAAGGCCTGAGTTTCAGTATGTAGCCGCATGGGAATACACCGGAAACCCCGGAGAAGCCATCATGCACAAGGAACCATTGGAGTACAAAAACATTGAAGTGAAAGAAAGAAGCTACAAATAGTTTCCTACCACTCAGTGAAAATTGAAAAAAGTAAAAAGAATACCTAACCGTTAAATATTTTAAGGATGAAACTAAAACTTAAAATCTGGAGACAAAAAAACGCAAACGATAAAGGCAAGCTCGTTGATTATGATATCGACGGCGTATCGGGCGATATGTCGTTTCTCGAAATGCTAGATGTATTGAATACACAGCTCATTGAGAAAGGAGAGGAGCCTGTGGCCTTTGACCACGATTGCAGAGAAGGTATCTGCGGCACTTGTTCGCTGTTTATCAATGGCGAGGCCCACGGACCCGACCGCTTGGTAACCACTTGTCAGTTGCACATGCGCAAATTCAACGATGGTGATACCATATATATAGAACCTTTCAGGGCCAAGGCTTTTCCTGTGGTAAAGGATTTGGTGGTTGACCGTAGTGCCTTTGACCGCATACAACACGCGGGTGGCTACATATCGGTAAACACCAGCGGAAATACACAAGATGCCAACGCCATTCCCATTAATAAAGAACACGCTGACAAAGCATTTGATGCCGCAACCTGCATTGGCTGCGGTGCCTGTGTAGCCACTTGTAAAAACTCATCGGCCATGTTGTTTGTATCGGCTAAAGTTTCTCAATTTGCCTTGTTGCCGCAAGGTAAAGTAGAAGCCAAGCAACGCGTGCTGAACATGGTAGAACAGATGGACAAGGAAGGTTTTGGCAACTGCACCAATACCGGCGCTTGCGAGGTGGAATGTCCGAAAGGTATTTCGCTTGAGAATATTGCGCGGATGAATCGTGAGTATCTTGCCGCAAGCTTCACCAGCAACACCTAGTGGTTGCGATTAATGGCTAATAACTTCGTTATTCTTGATTTGTCCTCAGTCATTTACCAAAGTAAACTCCTTGCGGCCAAATCTGCGAAAGCCTCGTTCTAAGCCATTACTCATCAAGAACTAAGACCAACTTGCAACACCTGGTAGTTGCGATTAATGGCTAATAACTTCGTTATTCTTGATTTGTCCTCAGTCATTTACCAAGGTAAACTCCTTGCGGCCAAATCTGCGAAAGCCATGTTGATGGTGCACTGCATCGTTAAAAAGCAATAATAAATTGAAACACGAAACAATAAATAGAGCCTCTGCCCAAACAGGGGCTTTTTTTGTATGGAACTAAACGAAGCATACTGGACCCAACGCTACCTGAACCAACAAACCGGTTGGGATGTGGGGCAGATTTCTACCCCGCTCAAAACCTATATAGACCAACTGAGCGACACCAATATCAAGATATTGATACCCGGCTGTGGCAATGCCCACGAAGCGGCGTATTTGCTGCACAAAGGCTTTACCAATATCACGTTGGTCGATATTTCCGGAGTACTCATACAGCAATTGAAACAACAATTCTACCCAACCTATCAAGGGAAGCTGCACTTGGTGCACGGCGATTTTTTTGATTTATCAGGAAGCTATGACCTCATTATAGAGCAAACCTTCTTTTGCGCACTCGACCCCAAGTTCAGACACAACTATGCGCGCAAAATGGGCAGCTTGCTAGGAAAGAACGGCAAATTGGCCGGTGTGCTTTTCAACCGGCAATTTGGGCATGAAGGACCGCCCTACGGTGGCTCACAAGAAGAATATGTTGAGTATTTTCAGGATGAATTTGAACTGCGCTATTTTGAAGAATGCTACAACTCCATTCCCCCGCGCAGTGGTAGCGAAATTTTCATCTGTCTCATTAAAAAATGAAGCGTGCATTTTTAAACGCTAATTTGTTTCTTTGCCCACACAATAACATCATTTATGATACAGCGCATACAATCGGTTTATCTGCTTATATCGGCTATTGCCACGGCTCTCATTTTTGTATTTCCACTATACACGGCTCATTTTCAGGGCACTGAGTTGGTGGTAGATTTTGCCCAAGCCAAATTGATGACCGAAGGCGCTGTGGTTGACAGCGAAGGGAATTTGTACATCGGCATGATTGCGGGGCTTACGGCTGCTTTTTCGTTGGGCATCATCTTTTTGTTCAACAACCGCTTGCTACAAATCAAAATGGCCCGACTCGCCAGTTTGCTCCACACAGTTTTGCTCGTTTCCATCATGTTTTTGGCCGTTGACGCAGCTAAAGCGATGCCTTCCGTACAGGCTCTAGCCGGTGGCGAAGAAGTAGGCGGGCAGTACGGTATTGCTTCTTTTTTACCAATTGTTGGTATGGTGTTGTGTTTTTTGGCCTCGCGAGCCATTATGAGCGACGAAGCCAAAGTGCGATCTGCTAACAGGTTGCGCTAAGACTTTAAAAGGAGACAGACATACAATTCGGATACGGTGGAAACCTCGAATATTTAGCAGATCGTTTTAAGGCAGCTATGGCATGTGCCATGAAGGCTATCGCCACACTTCACAGCCAAAAGCAGCAAAAATAACCTTCATCAAAAGCAGGGCATTTGCGTAAAACTATATGTGATTGTAGGTGTGTATTAGGGAGAAATGATAGCAGGAAGATTAAGAAAAGTACTATTTAATGGCTGTATAGAATCGTACAGTGTGCTCTGTAAATTTTATAGGTGGACGACTAAATTATAATTCAATATCCGCTCGTTTATTGTTTTGATAATCAGCATGGTAAAATGGGATTAGGAAATTAATTGGGTTGTAATTTATCTCATAAGGGTTTTAGATTTAATCTTTGCACAAATTATTAGAATGAAAAAAATGAAATTTTTGGTTGCTATCTTAGCGGCCCTTGTGTTAAACACATCATGTAGAAAAGGAGCTGATGACCCCGCTATTACTTTCCATTCGCGAGATACGAGGCTTGTAGGAACATGGCAATTGACAGGGTTTACCAGCAAAACAAACACCACCACCAAAACCGTGACGACTAATGAAGTCAACACGGACAACTCTCAAAAATCCGATTATTCTAAAAATGAGAGGACATTGTCGGGCGGTACTTTGAGCGTGTTGAACTATTCAACTTCTGAATCAACATCAAAGTTTGATACTTCATCAAATGTGTCTAATACAGGAAGCAAAAGCACCCGTTCTTATGCAATAACCGCCTGCTCGGTTACCATCAACGACGATTTTACCTATGGGCTAAGTATCGAGTACTCAGTGACTTCCGGAGAGAATTGCAAGCTTGAGAAGTCGGGTTCCAATTGGTCCGAAACGAATTGCAATGATCTTCCAGAAGAATCCATGACCAAAAGTCAGTTTAGTGTTGACTTTGCCGGCCATTGGAATTGGAGCAAAGAAACCGATGACAAAATTGCCGTGGTATTTACACCACAGAACACAAGCATCGATCCATTGCCCTATGGAATTAGCCTGACAGATATACAGAAGGATTTTCCTATAAGTACTGTTTTCAGTGGCTATATTACCCGCTTGTCAAACAAGGAGTTGACTTTTGTAAATACTATTGATGAGAGCAACTCAAGTACAAGTTATTCGCCCATGTTGCCACCTACCACTCCGATTACTTTTAATACTACAGCTATAACTTCTTCAACAACAAGAGAATACTCAGAAACCTGGGAAAAAACAAAGTAGGTAATTCTCAAAGTGTGAAACGAAAGCATACAAGACGGCTAATGCATTAGCATATTCTTTCGGTACCCATACATTGAATCATACAAAAGGCATCAGCCAATACTCAAGTATAATAGCTTAGAGTGGCTGATGTTTTTTTTTTTGGCAAGTCCATTATTTATTGTCAAAATTGGTGTTAGGTTTTTCCTAATTCCTTTTGCTTGAACCTAAGTCAAGTATTCTTCAAGACTTTCAATTACTTTCTGTTGATGGCTTTTTGATTCCATATTTCTAAAATTTTAACGCGCACAACATTTGTCCAATTCTTGTGTACACCCTAATTCTCTGTACAAGAAACGTGATTTGTTGTGCACTTTGTTTCTACTTGTATAAGTAAACCACTTTTTCTATACATGTTATTTTGTTTTAGCCCCCAAATTGTTGAAAGAGAAGTACAATCGCTAATCCAGTTCTGCAATCCAAGAAGAGCTTACCATAGGTATCATTTTTTGCAGCACTATAAGGAGGTGGATTTCGTTCCTTTCCATTAATTTACTTCATATCAATAAATATTGGCACCGAAAGATGATTTCCTTTCGATTTTTCATGGATGTGAATTCCGTATACAAGATAGAAAATAGCTTCTCTAGCCATTTTTAAAATTCTCAGAGCCTTTTGTCGGAACTCATCAAGTTCGACTGATAAGGATATCTCATCTCGATAAAATGGCAATTCCAATCTTTCAAAGGGTGGCTGTGCATATATCTTCAAGGATTTATGCTCTAAACAGTTTCTAATATCTGCCAATTCTTTTGAATCAGGCAAGAGGGTATCCGAAAACCCATCCTTTTTGTAATGAAGATCCTTACTAATCCAAAACAAAGCTCGAAACATCATGTTTGGGAGATTTTGAAATTCATTCCGTAGTACCATTTTACCCTGCTCGTTTTTAGCATACCAAATTTTCTTAAAGTTCACTTTTTGCTCTTCGATTCCCAGGTTCATGTAGGCATTTAAAAAGCAGGCCACTTTGTCAAAAAGAGAATAGGCCATTCGATAAGCAACTTTTGTTTTCTCTACACTGAGCCCATAGACACTACAGTCAATTAAGTCGTATTTAGCCACACCCAGATCGCTGAAATGTTTATGAGCAGCACAAATTCCTTCATGCAGAAGATATCGAGCACTTGTGTACTCCTGCTTAATGTTATTGTAAAAACTATGAAATGACCCCTTGAGTTTATCACTATACACCATATTCGGTAAGCTAAGTGGATCATAATCTGCATTAAGATTATCTCCACACTCATTAATTGGATGGAGGAAAAGTATATTCTTCTCACACCAACGTCGATATTCGATTTCATCATTCAGCTGAATCCGTTCGTTAGGAAGTAGCGATATGGTTTCTTCTATTACATCTCCATATTGAGACTTCAGATTTTTGACGGTCATGGTGTAATTGGTTCTTGCTTCTGAATACAAATCCAAATCAAGGGCTTTCTTCATAAATTGATAGCCTGCGATTTTAAAAATATTTGCATGTCCCTGATCGCTTATTGTATAATTTCCATGATGAAGAAAACTATGTCCTTTGGCACCCATAGCCATTCCAAAATCCTTTTGGGACAGAGCCAGACGCCAATGCTCATGAGCTTGTGCAAACCTACCTATCCAATCCAAAGCTGTACCAAGATTGGTTTGAATTTGGCAAAACCTTTCTAATGAATCTTTTGAAGAGTCAAAGAATTTCAGAGCTAACCTTCCATGCTTTATTTCCTGTTCTGCATCTTTTGATTCCCAAAACCAATCCTTTTTTGTTCCTCGGTTACTATGCCTAATATCTCCCCATGCAACTCCCAAATAATAATGAAATAGGAAGCGCTCGTTAGGGAAATGCAATTCAGGATTTATGGTTTTGCTTAATTGGATTGCTTTCCACGTTCCAGAAACGACTCCTAGATTATTTGAATAATCGATTAATTTCATAATAATATCTAGGGTGTCAGCTTCATTAAATTGATGTAGTGAAGTAAGCTGAATATGTTCTTCGATATATCTTGAATAAAGATTATTTTTCATTTCAATAGTTAACCTGATTTTTATTGATTTACATCGGCAATATATAATTTTGCTGATAATGTTGGGGCGTTTTCACAATCTACCTGAATTAATTTGGGTTTTTGTAGATTTCAGGCTCAATCAGCTATGAAGCTATAGATTGGTATAAATCATCTTACTTCTTCTTAAAAATCTTATTGAGCGATTCCATCAGTTCGTCGGAGGATATGTTGGAGTGGATTTTTCCATTTACGGCATAGGAGATACCGCCATTTTCTTCTGATACCACCACACAGACTGCGTCGGTTTGTTCGGTAAGGCCTAGTGCGGCGCGGTGGCGCGTGCCGTATTGTCGCGGCAAGCCGGGGGCCTGCGATACGGGCAAAATACACGAAGCGGCCACCAACATATTGGCCGCAATTATTACCGCTCCATCGTGCAGCGGACCTGTTTTTTGGAAAATGGTAATTAGTATTTCACTTTTTACCAAGCTGCGTATTTCAACGCCCGTATTGGTAAAATTTTTAAGGTCTGAACTCCGCGAAATAACCATTAATGCACCTGTTTGTGTGGCTGATAATTGGCGCGCTGCCTTTACCACTTCGTCCAGGTTCAGCGTAAAATTTTCTTTCAAATCCCAGTTCCAGGGCAGCAGGCTGCGCCAGTTTGAGCCGGCTTGCGCCCTGATGGTATTTCGCCCTATAATGAGGAGCACACGCCTTATTTCTTGTTGAAACACAATGAGTACGGCTATAACACCCACCTCGATAAACTGTCCCAGTATGCCAGCCACCAAGCGCATTTCGAGCGCCCGCACCAGCCACCAAATAAAGAAGATAGAGGCAATGCCAATGGAGATATTGAAGGCAATAGTGCCGCGCACCAGCTTGTAGAGCACATAAAGCATGAGGGCCACAAGGGTTATATCGAGCAGGTCGAGAAAGCGAACCGGCAAAAAACCAATATCTACGAGAAATGTCATCTTCGGCAAAAATAGGGGCAATTGGGCTGAGTATATGCGCTGCACAGGCAATGAATTGGGAGCCTGCCTGAAAGTAGTGTTTGGCTGCTAAAAGTCCGCATTTGGGTCTAATTCAAGTCTTTCATACTCAATTGTATCCTTTTTCTTGTGGTATCAACTTCAAGCACCTTCACGTTTACCTGTTGGTTCAGTTTTACCACTTCAGCGGGATTGCTCACGTATCGGTCGGTCAGTTGGCTCACATGCACCAGCCCTTTTTCTTTGATGCCGATATCCACAAAAGCGCCAAAGTTGGTTACGTTGCTCACCAAACCGGGCAATACCATGCCTACCTGCACATTTTCAATGGATTGCAGGCGTGGATCGTAACTGAATTCCCGGGCTTTTTCGCGCGGATCGCGACCGGGTTTGGCCAGCTCTTTCAAAATATCGCGCAGGGTGGGCAGGCCTACTTCGTCGCTCAGATAGGCTTGCAAATTAAGCTCGTGCTCCAGCGCGCTGTTGTTCAAAGCATCAGCTAAAGAAATGTGGTGGTCGGCCAGTATTTTTTTGAGCAAGGCATAGCGTTCTGGGTGCACGCCCGTATTGTCAAGCGGGTTGTTGCCTCCTGATATGCGCAAAAATCCGGCTGCCTGCTCAAAGGCTTTCGGGCCCAATCCTTTCACTTTTTTCAATTCTGACCTGTTGCTGAAATTGCCTTCATTGTCACGGTATTCTATAATATTTTCTGCCAGCTTGGGGCCAAGTCCTGACACATAAGTGAGCAGATGTTGGCTTGCCGTATTGAGGTTAACCCCCACCGTATTTACGGCGCTTTCTACCACCCAATCGAGTTCTTGCTTCAGTAGTTTTTGATCCACATCGTGTTGGTATTGACCTATTCCCAGCGATTTCGGATCTATTTTTATCAATTCAGAAAGTGGATCCATCAGTCGGCGGCCAATTGAAATGGCACCCCTCACGGTTACATCGTGGTCGGGAAATTCCTTTCTGCCGTTTTCGCTTGCCGAATATACCGAGGCTCCGTCTTCGCTTACCACAAAAACTACGGGCGTGTGGCTGGTTTTTATACTTCTCACCAATTTTTCGGTCTCTCTGCCGGCGGTTCCGTTGCCTATGGCTATGGCTTCAATTTGGTATTTGTTGATGAGGAAAGCCAATCTTTCGGCGGCTTTTTGCCATTCGTTTTGCGGCGCATGCGGGTAAATGGTTTCATAATGCAATAGGTTTCCCTGCGCGTTCAGGCAAACTACCTTGCAGCCCGTTCTAAAACCCGGATCAATGGCTAATGTGGTTTTTTGACCCAAAGGCGCTTCCAAAAGCAAATTGCGCAAATTTTTGGCGAAAACTGTAATAGATTCTTTATCAGCGCGCTCTTTTGCCTGTTGGCGCATTTCTGTTTCCAACGAAGGAAATAATAAACGTTTGTAAGCATCTTTTGCAGCCAACTCCACCTGAGCAGCGGCCTGCGAGTTGCCCCTGATATAATAGTTGTTGATACCTTCCAACAACGACTCTTCGTTGTCGGCTTTAAATTTCAGCTTGAGCAAACCTTCTTTTTCGGCTCTGAAAAGTGCCAAAATTCGATGAGCGGGTGCTTTGTGCAGTAATTCATCAAAGGCAAAATAATCCTTGTATTTATCGGCTTCTGTTTCTTTTCCTTTGGCTACGGCAGAAAATAATCGGGTATTTTTTGCCAGCCTGTTGCGCAAAAAGTCACGGGTTATTTGGTTTTCATTTATCCATTCGGCAATTATATATCTTGCGCCTTCAAGGGCTTCATCCACCGATTTTACATCTCCTTTTACAAATTGAATTGCCTTGCTTTCTACATCGCCATTGTATTGGCTCATTAGCATTTTGGCCAGCGGCTCCAATCCATTTTCACGAGCGGTATCGGCTTTGGTTTTTCTCCGTGGCTTGTAGGGCAAATACAAATCTTCCAACTCACTTTCTACCATGCAAGCTTCAATTTTGGCTTTCAATTCAGCGCTTAGTTTCCCTTGCTCGTCTATGGTTTTCAGTATGGTTTCCTTGCGCTTGGTCAGGGTGTTGAAAAATGTTAGTTGACGCTGTATGTCAGCTATTTGCACTTCGTCAAGACCCTGCGTGGCTTCTTTTCGGTAGCGGGCAATAAAGGGTATGGTAGCACCGCCGTCCAACAGGTTTACTGTGTTTTGGACGGCATTTTTTTTCAAGTTTAGAACCTTGGCAATAAAATCAACCGCAGTCATTGTATTGGGTATTTAGGTGCCAAAGGTCTTTATTGTTTGGTAAACGACATGTCAACGCGTAAACATTAGCCTATTTTAAAAGATAAATAGCACCGTTTTGTGATTTTTCAATTCCGTTTTCATTGAATTTGAAAATGTATAAATACATGCCCAATGGCAGTTTTTCGCCGTTTTTGCGCCCATCCCAAGAGTTTTTGCCGCTGTAAACCATTCCGCCCCAGCGGTCAAATACGGTCAAAACGCCATTGCTGTCGGGGTTCAGGCAGTACCAAACATCGTTTATACCGTCGCCGTTGGGCGAAAATGCATTGGGAAAGGCTGTTGAAACCGGATTCAGCAAGCGTATCAACAAGCTATCGGAAACAAAACAGCCGCTTGTATTCAGGGCTTTTGCCTTCAAATACTTACGGTCGCTCAGCTCAAAATTGTGGTAATCACTATCGGTCTTTTTATTATAAATCCAGCCAATGGAATCTGCTGAGGTGTTGTAGTCAATTTCAAGCGAACCGTCATAACTTATTAGGCTGTCGCTGTGGAATGAAAATGCCGGTTTGTTACTGAAATTTATTATTATACTGTCTTTGGTATTGCAATTCAATTTTTCAAGTGCGGTAATCACGTATGTGTTGCTTTTGGTAGCTGTAATACTAAAATTTGAATCGCCGGTGCTCCAAACCACCGGACTTTTTGTAATGACCTTGAGTTGCACCGAGTCTCCCGTACAATAGGGTGGTAGCGGGTTGGCCCACAGGCTATCGATAGTAGGCGCTTCAATGGCTGATAGGTTTACAGTATCGCTGTAATATGAGCATCCTGCGCTGTCAATGCCATAAAAACTGTATTTGCCAGATGTAGAGATGTGGCGGATTTTGCTTGACACACCATCATTCCACATAATATGTGTACTGTCAAGAGCCTTCAAAATAAAAGGCGTTTTGTTGCAAAAAGTGTGGTTTCCGGTCGGTTCAATTTGGGCCTTTGCGTGCTTTGATGCAGGCAAGGTAAGCACACGCGTGAGCATGGAATCGGTGTTGTAAACGGTATGACCATAATTGCCTATACCAGTTATCACAGAAACATAATACTTTCTACCCGATGGAATATTGTAAAAATGTAATAAAGTGTCTGGGCCTTGGTGCAAAATGCGGGTATTGTCAGCAAGTTTGTGCGCTAGCGTATAGTCAGGCGAATAGTTATAGTTTTGGCCGTCAACAGGCAGGTGTTTTGCGGTGTCGGTGGCAATAAGCACGGTGTAGTGGTCGGCGCCTACGGGGTTTATTTTCAGGTCAATAGACGAGCAATTGTGGGTTTCTGTAAAAAGCGGATTGGGTGGTAATAGGGTTTCTATGTGAGATATGGAAAGAACAGACATCACATATGGAGTTGAAGCTATGTTTCGTATGGTGTCGTTGTTTATAATGGCAACACTATATGCAACATTGAAATCAATTAAATTATCATTAATAATTACCGGATGTAGCCATCCATCACCTATTGTGCTTTTTTTTACTCGAACCGTGTCTTCTATGGCAATACCTTTTGTATAAGCTATATAGCTGGCATTGCTATCAAGTTTCAAATAATGGATTTGTTTAAAGCCCTTGGGATGGTTGCGTTTTTTGTGATTGAAAGTAATAGGTTTTGTACTTCTCAGCTCAAGCCAAACCTCACCGTGTTGCTTGGTCAGTATATTGTATGACCTGCAATTTCTCATGCATTTTATTATTTTCACCTTATTGTCAGAGTCAATGATGCCTAAGACAAAAGCATCGTATATGGCACGTTTGGCAGTGTAAACGGCATTTCCGAATTTTATTTCCTTGTGTAGCCCGTAGGCACGTCCAGTAAATATGATTTGATTTCCTGAATTTTTCATGCTTGTTATTTTCACATTACCTACCAAGGTGTCAATAGTATATTTATTGAAGTTTTTATCAAAATCATTCAAAGCATATTTAATTCTTTTACCCTTTTGTCCGGAATAGAGCAAGTGTTTTTTCATGCTCAAAATGGAGTAGTTTGCAGGAATTATGGTGCTGTCTTTGTCTTTATAGTAATGTTTTTTATGGCTGTAGGGTGAAATTCTATACTGAGTAAAGTCTTGGTTGAACTGAATTACCACCAATTGCAAAAGGGTGTCGTTTTGGGGGGTAATATAATCACTTGTCGGTATCCATTTGTTAGCCAGTGCTCCGTACGACGACCAACCAAGGGTACAAAGTTTACCATCTACTTCTTCAGAATAAATATTGCTGATAAAATACTCCGGAAATGAGATGGTTTTTATCTTATTTTTTTGCAGATCGTATTTGGCAAACGTATGGCTTCCACTATAATAAGGGAATGGTTTTGCCGTACTTACGGTCGTATCTTCTGCGTCTAATCTTACAGATACCGAATAGTGGCTAAATCCAAAAAAGTACAATACATTCCTGTCGTCAGACTCTGCTATCTTCTGAATTAGCGGATCACTACTGATTTTTGCCGGGGTTATGGTTGGTGCTTTATCTTGTGGTTGCCATGTTAGATACGGGTAGGATGTAGGGCCGCCGACATAAAATAATCCATTTTTATTGAATAGTGAATCAGCTCCCAAATCAGACTCAAGACGATACGTATGGTCGTGTTCGAAATATATACCAAACCCTGCAATGCGGTCATTTATTGGTCTAATGTACCAATAATCATCAACTGTTTGAGCCTTAATTTGCAAAGTCCAAAAGAGCGCTATGAGGATATAAAAAAGTCGTTTCATAATCTCAAATATAGCCAATTACATCGGGGTAAACAGTTCGTGTTACCTGACAAAAATCAACTGCCAATTCCTGTATTACATAAAAACGTTAACAACTGAGCGCTTCTGTGGTTTTGAGGCTATCTTGCGGCCACCAAATTACTATATATGAAACACTTTACACTTATTCTACTAGGTTTGTCGTTGCTTTTCAGTACTTCATCCTTATTCGCCCAACTGTTTACCGAGGTTTACACCATGGGCGGTACCGACCAAGACTATTTCAGAGAAATTCAAACAGACGCCGATGGAAATATTTATGCTATCGGGGTATTTAGTGGCACCGTTTCTTTTGGCAGCAATACCCTTACCAGCGGTGGCCAACTCGATGGTTTTGTTCTTAAAATGGATAAAAACAAAAAGATTCTTTGGATTAACCAATACAAAAACTCGCGTAACATGCGAATGAAACACTTGCTGCTGGGCGATGATGGCAGTGTGTATGTGGGCTGCGAATATGAGTATGATGTTACGGTGTACGATCAAGCTGTGGGTGCCACCTATATTTCAAATAGTAGCAATAATTACACTGGTGATATGCTTTTAGTTTATTTTAATAATGATGGTGAATTTCAACAAAGCATCATAGGTAATTTCGGACCAACCAATTTGTTAACTGGAATGGCTCTTGATGCAAATGGTGGTTTGTACGCAACCGCCATTTTGCAAGATTCTACAACCAATAACGATGGTTTATTGGTAAGAACCCAGTTCAATGGCAATAGCATTTGGCTACGAAGAATGGTAGGCAACCAAAACGATGGATTCAATGACTTGATCATTGCCAACAACCGGATTATTGCTGTGGGCTATTTTCAGGATTATGCCGAGTTCGGATCATCCGGCGGGCTTTATTCAACCGGTCTTATTGATGAAGTTTTGGCGGTTTACGATCTCAGTGGCAATTTCTTGAATGCTTCGCACCTGGGAAGCAGTAGTTCCATACTTTCTGCTGAACGGGTATTGCTCAGCAGCAAAAACCATATACAAGTTGCCGGCATTTACCAAGGAACACTAAACGGAGAAGCATCGACAAGTGGCTTCGATTTATTCTTTCAGGATATTGATTATGCCAGCTCTAATAATACTTTTAAAATAAACTGGACCAATTATATACACAGCACCAAAGATGTTACGGTTGCTGATATAGACATTCTTGGTTCGGGCGACTATTCGGTGGCAGGAACTTTTGATGGAACTACCAAAATTGAAGGCAATACGGTGGCATCGGTTAGCAGCAAAGACGGCTACATTGCGACTTTCAGCCCATCTGACGGGTCATTTGTAAACTTTTTATCGTGCGGAACAGCCAATGACAACGATTATTTATTTTCTGTAGCCACTTATGGAGATGTAACCTACGCCGCCGGTGCATTTATTTCTACAGCTTCATTTGGCGATATCAAGGCTACATCAAAAGGTAGTTTCGACGGATTTATTGCCACTATTTCTGATTACCTGGTAGCCTGCGAAACAGGCGAACGTACCGTTTGCAAAGGCGATACTTTCACGTTGAAATATTATTGTGAAGGAAATTTTGATAAAACCAATGTGTTCAATGTAGAAGCATCAACCACCACCGATTTCAAATCAACTGTAAAAGTGGGCGCCATAAGCAAAGCGGGTATTGGTCGCACCGCAATAAACCTGAGCAATGTGCCTGCAGGGACCAATTATATTAGAGTTACCTCAACATCGCCTACCATCAAAGGGGTTCAATATTTCACGGTCAATGTGCTTGAACAACCCGCTGCGCCAACCATAATAGGCAAAAAAGATCCGGCTGAATTTGAAAAGGATACCTATAGTGCTACCCAAAACACGGGCTCTACCTATTCGTGGGTTATTGAAGGAGGTAATGTGCTCACAGGACAAGGCACCAACGTGGTAGAAGTACAATGGGGTGCCGAAGGCTATGGAGCCGTAAACCTGATTGAAACCAATGCCGGTGGTTGCCCAAGCGAAAAAGGCGTATTGAACGTGAAAATTGGCACGCCAACAGCCGTGGAAAATGCCGAAAATGTAGATTTCAAAGTATATCCAACGGTGAGCCATCAAACGGTTATTGTGCAAACAAACATCCACCGCAGCCTTACCATATACAATGCGCAAGGCAAAGCTGTGGGCAGCAACACAAGCTTACTGAAAGGCACCAACCAAATTTCAATTGAAGCATTGTCTGCCGGTGTTTACTACCTTGTATTATCCGCCGACAACAGCCGCGATATAGTGAAAATTGTAAAGGAATAATAACCAATCTAAAATTCAAGCCGCCTCATGAGACTTACCACCTCACGGGCGGCTTTTACATCATGCACACGCAGCAAATGCGCACCTTTTTGCAGGGCAATGGTATGCAGCACCGTGCTGCCGTTCAGCGCTTCTTCAGGGCTTGTTTCCAGGGCTTTATAAATCATACTTTTTCTTGAAACACCCACCAACAAAGGCACTTCAAGTTGGTGTAAGTGTTCCAGCGAACGCAGCAATTCGTAGTTATGGTCCAAGCTTTTGCCAAAACCAAATCCGGGATCGGCTATAATGTCATTTACACCCAATAAATTGAGCTGTAGTATTTTATCGCTCAGGTATTTGGTTACTTCAAGCAACACATTATCGTACTCAGGTCGGTGCTGCATATTTTGCGGACGACCTTTTTTGTGCATAATGATATAAGGCACTTTGAGTTTTGCCACGGTTTCAAACATCATGGCATCGTCTTCGCCCGCGCTTATGTCGTTTATTATTTCTGCACCTGCTTCTATGGCATGTTTGGCTACCTGCGCCCTGAAAGTGTCTATGGAAATAATGCTCTCTGGAAAGTGTTTTTTAATAGCTTCAACCACCGGTGCGGTTCTGCTTATCTCTTCATTTTCAGAAATATGGTCGGCGCCCGGTCTGCTTGAATAGCCGCCTACATCCAATATATCCGCCCCTTCGCTCAGGTGTTTTTCAGCTTGCTTCAAAGCCAGTTCGGTGCTGTTGTATTTTCCTCCGTCAAAAAAAGAATCGGGAGTGGTATTTATTATGCCCATTATTTTGGGTTGGTCAAACAGCAAAAGCCTTCCGCTCAGGTTTATTGAAAAGTATGTTTTGTTGTGCTCGGTCAATGCCTTTTTTATTTTCCTATGAGTTTTTTAATGCGTTTGATACCGCATACACAATATCATTGATACCGGCTGATAAATTGAATTTGAGCATGAGCGGAATATATATAATGCTGAAAACTATGGAACGCAGGGCAATATCGGCAAAGAAAAGGCCGGTTTGCGGCAGGTAGTTGGCTGCTACAAAGGCTACTGCACCAATGGCCAAGGCTGCCAGGGTTTTCATTTCAAAAGGTTGCAAACCAAACTTGCGCCACACAAACCACACTTTTATACCGCTCACTATGAGTATGGTAAGTGCCGATGCAAAGGCGGCTCCTGGAATACCGTACATGGGTATAAAAATCATGTTGGTTATGATTGCCAGTGCGCCCATCAGCAGGTTTGATATAAAGTTGAGCCTGAAATACTTGGATTCTATAATAATGCGGCCATTGAGTCCGGTGCTACCGGCTATAAGGCGTGCGGCACCCAAATAGACAATCACCACCTTGGCCGATGCAAATTCGGGTCGCCAAATGGTAAAAAGCACATCGAGATTGGCCAATATGAGCAGGTAAAGAAACAGGCCTGAAATGAGCTGCACCATGCAGGTTTTGCGGTACAAATCGCCTATTTCTTTCATGTTGTTTTCTTCAAAATAGCGCGAAACCAGTGGAGCCGCAATCTGT
>WGNN01000015.1 GCA_016124515.1 bacterium | reverse complement strand
CGGGCTTTTTATAGATTTTAAAATAAAATGCTACAGTTGTCGCCCTATTCTCGGGCCCGTTTTGAGTTGTCGAGGTCAACCACAATTGGGGTAGCAATAAACAGCGATGAGTAAGTACCTACCAAAACACCTATCAACAAGGCGAAGGAGAAACCGCGGATAATTTCACCACCGAACAAGAACAGGATAAGTATTACCAACAAAGTGGTAAGTGAGGTGATGAGGGTACGGCTGATGGTTTTGTTCAAAGCATCATTAATGGTTTGGTACAAAGGCGATTTGGTATGCAGGTTGAGTGATTCCCTGATACGGTCGAATACTACCACCGTATCGTTGATGGAGTAACCCACCACCGTAAGTATGGCGGCAATGAATGCCTGATCTACTTCAAGGTTTATCGGCAGGAATTTCCATAGCAGGGAGAACAATCCTATTACAATCAATACGTCGTGAATCAAGGCGATGAGGGCTCCCAAACCGTATTGCCATTTTCTAAACCTGACAACAATGTACAAGAAGATACCAATGAGACCCACCACAATAGACCAAAGAGCGGCAATTTCAATATCGCGTGCAAAGGTGGGGCCCACTTTTTGGCTTTTTTCTATCTTAAATCCGTTGTCGGCAAATTTGGCTGTTAAAGCGTCGGTAAGGGTTTTCTTCACTTCATTGTCCACATCTTCACCTTTGTCTTCAATGCGGTATTTGGTTATTATTTTCAGTTTCGAGTCTGAACCAAAGGTTTTTACCTCAGGCGAAGTGCCAAAGACTGTAGTGAGTTCATTTCTCGTTTCGGTAACTGAAATAGGCTGGTCAAACTGAATGATATAAGAACGTCCGCCTTCAAAGTCAACACTTAGGTTGAGTTTTAAGGTGAACAAGGAAATCAATCCGATAACGATTACAATTCCGGAGCCTATGTAAGCTATTTTACGCTTGCCTATGAAATCGAAATTCATTTTCTGGAAGGCATTGGACGTGGTTTCAGATCCGAAATTGATGTTTTGTTCGCGCTTGAGCATCCACTCAAATACCAATCGGGTAAGGAATATAGCGCAGAACATAGAAGTAAGAATACCAATAACCAATATCACCGCAAATCCGCTGATGGGTCCCTTACCAAATACCAGCAGGATGATACCGGTTAAGAAGGTGGTAAGGTTGGCATCAATAATGGACGAATAGGCATTTCTGTAACCATCGGCCACAGCCATTTTTACGCTCTTACCGGCTTTGAGTTCTTCCCTGATCCGCTCAAAAATAAGTACGTTGGCATCAACCGACATACCAATGGTGAGTACGATACCTGCCATACCGGGTAAGGTAAGGGCTGCGTGAAGCGAAGCCAAAATACCCACAATAAAGAACAAGTTGGCCATAAGGGCAAGGTTGGCAACCCAACCACTTTTGCGGTAGTAGAAAGCCATAAAGGCCAGTACCAATAAGAAACCACCAATGAGTGAATTCAATCCGTTTTTGATTGATTCCTGTCCAAGGGTTGGTCCTACGAGTTCTTCTTCGGCAATATCAACGGTTACAGGTAGTTTACCCGCTTTCAATACGCTGGCAAGGTCTTTTGCTTCTTCAATAGTAAAGTTACCTTGTATGACAGAGCTACCATTGGGTATTACCGTGTTTACCTGCGGTGCGGAGTATATTCTATTGTCAAGTGAAATGGCAATCCATTTTTCAATGTTGGCTTCGGTCATGGCCTTCCAGATGCGGGCACCTTGTGGGTTCATTTTCATGTTCACATCAGGCTTGCCACTTATTTGATCATAGTTTTGGAAGGCATCAGTTATTACCGAACCATCAAGTGGTGCAGCGCCGCCGTGTACGGTTTTGAGCGCATACAAGCTGTAAACGCGTGAACCTTCCTGTATTTCTTTTACCGACCACAGGAACTTAACATTAGATGGAAGCACGGCTTTTACTTCAGGCATTCTGAAGTAGTTCATAATGGTATTGGTATCGGTAGCTATTGCCGTACCAATTACAGGACCATCCACAATTTGACCCTGGTTGTCAACCTGCGGACGAAGTTTAAGATAAAGGGGTACTTTTTCTGCGGCTTCTTTTTGTGCTTTGGCCTTCTCTATTGAATCTTTTGTCGCAGAATCCATGTCTGCGGTTATTTCATCGCTTTCACCTTCCAGAGCGGCTACCACATTGGTTTTTGTGCTGTCTTCTTTCAGTGAATCATTTTTGGCACTTGCTTCAAGGTTTGAAACCACATCATTTTCGGTTTCAGTGGCAGTGCCTTCGGTGGCTGCTTCGGTTGTGGCTTCTTCTTCTTTGCCAAAGTCAAGCTTTTTGGCCAACACTTCGTTTACACTGCTGAAGTATTTGCCCACCATTTCGTTGGCATTGTAGGTTTCCCAAAACTCTAGTTTGGCCGAACGCTGTAGAAGATCGCGTACACGTTGAGCATCTTCAACACCGGGTAGTTCTATGGTAATTCTTCCTGAACCTTCCTGACGTATAGTAGGTTGGGTTACGCCAAATTCGTCGATACGTGTGCGGATAATGTCTTGGGTTCTTTCCACAGCTTGCTCCGCTTCGCTTCTGATAAAGTTGAGCACTTCTTCGTCGCGGTTTTCGCTGCTTCTGTCAAATTTATCGCGGTTTTCAGGTGTGTCAAAAGCCCTGAACAGACTTTCGCCATCGGCTATTTCAAGATAAGATTCGTAGAACAAATCAACGTATGGATCCTGACTGGTGAGTTGGCGTTGGTTGGCCATTTCCAGTGCTTTCTTCACGTTCTCGTTCTCTTCTGAGCCACTCAGTTTTTTAATGAGTTTGTCAAGCGAAATTTCGAGTGTTACGTGCATACCGCCTTGGAGGTCAAGCCCCAGGTTCAGTTTGTTTTTCTTGCACTCGTTGAAGGTGTAAGAGGCAATGCCAATGTTGTACACTTCTACCGACTCCATAGAGTCGAGGTAGTTCTTTTTAATCTCCTTCTTTTCTTCTTCTGTTTTGTCTTTACCTTTCAGTTCCGAATACTCTTCGGCATCCTTGTTAACCATATAGGTAACAACTGAAAACGACATGTAAAACAAGCAAGCCAGCGCGAGCGCTATGCTGAAAGCCTGTATTGCACCTTTACTCTTCATGTGTAATTTCGGTTATGCGGTTTTTAACTTGCTGATTTTCAACAAATAAACCTTTACTTTGGAATATTAAGTCGCGAATTTAAGGCAGTTGGCTATATTTCACAACCAAGCCACATAATCTAGCGATTGATTTCAATAAATTTTTTAATGTCGTGGCGCTGACCCATTACTATGAGTAAATCGCCTTCAAATATGGTGGTGGTTGGCTTGGGTACCCCTATGGTATGCATCACCTTGGTTACCTGTTTGTCGCTCATTTCTTCAAATTCGCGTTTTATGGTAATGAGGTTGAGGTGGTATTTTTCGCGCAACTTAATGTCGGTGAGGCTTTTGTTTACAATTCCGGCGGGTGTGGCCACTTCTACTATTTCATAGCCATCGGGTAGTTCAAAAAAAGTGAGCACATCGGGGTTTAATAGCCGTTGCGCCACGTTTATACCCACTTCATCCTCAGGCGAAAGTATTTCTTCTATGCCCATTTGCTTGAGTATGGTAGTTTGTGTGGGCGATGAGGAGCGGGTTATGATTCTTTTTACTTTTAAATCTTTGAGAAGTGCCGAGGTAAGGAGCAGGGCTTCAAAGTTTTCGCCAATGGCCACCACCACGGCATCCATGTTCTGTACATCGTGGGCTAGTATGGCTTTTCGGTCGGTTGAGTCGAACGATACGGCATAAGCCACATCGTCTTTTATCTGCTCTACGCGCTCGGGGCTGCAATCAACAGCCAGTACTTCGGCGCCTTTTTGTGCCAAGGTACGGGCTATGCGGGTGCCAAATCTTCCCAAGCCTATTACGGCAAATTTATTGGCCATTTATTTCGGATTGTAAGTGTTGGTGCAAAATACGCAAGGCCTTGTCAAAGCTTTGGTTGTTGTTTACAATTAGATCTACTTTGTTGGTAAACGGACTTAAATATTGTTGGTAAGCGGGCTGCACATGGTGGTGCCATTGGTAGCTCACCATTTCGGGGCTTATGCCTCGCTCGCGGGTGTCGCGCGCTATTCGCCGCGCAAATCGAATACTGTCGTCGGCTTGTATGAATACCTTCAGGTCAAGCAAATCAAATATTTCCTGAAAATGAAAAATGAATAAGCCTTCGAGCAAAATAACCGGTCGGGCTTTTACTACTTTAAAGGTTTCGCCGCTTACCTGTGGGTTGTTAAAGTGGTATTCTTTTATGCTCACATCGAGCCCTTGTTTAAGTTGAAGCACACAATTGAACAAGGTTTTTTGGTCGATGCTTTCGGGTAAATCAAAATTTACGTGTCCATTGGCATCGGTGCATTGTTCGGCCAACGGTTTGTAAAAGTCATCAAGCGAAACCACTGAAATATCGTGTTGCAGCAAGGTGGCCAATTGACGTAAAAACCGGCTTTTGCCACTTGCGCTGCCTCCGGCAATGCCTACAAAATAGGGTTTCATCTCCATGGCATCAATGTGTCATTGGCTTCCACTTACGTGCCTTCCAACCTTCGCTAGGCGGATTTTCTATGGCAGCGCCTGTATTTTCTTTGTTCTTGTTTATGTGGTAGTTAATTGCGGCAATGGCGGCACTTAGTTCTGAAAATTCTTCATTATTGCTTTGTAGCAATTCAGGCTTGAAAAAGCTGGGGACAAAATGCGTTGAATAATGTCCGCTCACAAAAGCTTCGTGTTGCATAACAAAACGACCGAAAGAGAGGGTGTTTTCTATGCCTTCCAATTGAAACTCGTCAATCACCCTGATCATTCGGGCAATGGCCTCGCTTCTGTCGGCACCGTGTACCGCTATTTTGGCTATCATGGGGTCGTAGTGAACCGGTATGCTCATCCCTTCTTCAAAACCACTATCCACGCGCACCCCCGGTCCGTCGGCAGGTCGGTAGCGTTTCAGGGTGCCGGTGTAGGGCAGGAAATTGTTAGCCGGGTCTTCGGCATACAAGCGCAGCTCTATGGCATGCCCGTTTATTTGCAAATCATCCTGAGTGTATGATAACTTTTCGCCACGCGCTACTTTTATCTGTTCTTTTACCAAGTCAAGTCCGGTTATCATTTCGGTTACCGGATGTTCTACTTGCAAACGCGTATTCATTTCGAGGAAGTAAAAGTTCAGCTTTTCGTCCATGAGAAATTCCACGGTTCCTGCTCCTTCGTATTGGCACGATTTGCCCACATTTACCGCCGCTTCGCCCATGGCTTTGCGCAGCTCGGGAGTGAGTACGGCTGAAGGAGCTTCTTCAATAACCTTTTGGTGACGGCGTTGTATGGAGCATTCGCGCTCAAAGAGGTAAACACCGTTGCCGTGACTATCAAAAAGCACTTGAATTTCTATGTGGCGCGGGGCAGTTACATACTTTTCAATAAACACCGAACCATCGCCAAAGGCCGATTGGGCTTCGGAAATAGCACGTTTCATTTCTTCGGCAAGCTGCTTTTCTTCTTGCACCACGCGCATGCCTTTGCCACCACCACCGGCAGCGGCTTTTATAAGGATGGGATAACCCACTTCGTTTGCAATTTTTTGCGCTTCTTCTACGCTGCTAATGGCTCCGGCCGTACCACCCAACATGGGGATTTTGTAGTGCGAAACCGTTTCTTTGGCCGCCAGTTTGTTGCCCATTACTTCTATAGCATGCGGCGAAGGACCAATAAATTTGATTCCGGCTTTGGTTACAGCTTCGGCAAAGGCAGCGTTTTCAGAAAGAAAACCATATCCGGGGTGAATACCGTCCACCTCGTGTTGAAGGGCTATTTCAATTATTTTGTCAGACAATAAATAAGATTGAGAAGAGGGAGCAGGCCCCAGTCGAAAAGCCTGATCGGCAAATTTGACATGGGGAGCATCAATGTCAGCGTCGGAGTAAACGGCCACCGTTTTAATGCCCATTTCTTTGGCAGAGCGCATGACTCTAAGTGCTATTTCGCCTCGGTTTGCTACTAATATCTTTTTCATGCTTGGCTGTATGTGGGGTCAAAAATACTTCTACATTTTTTGCATGCTGAAATAAATAAACCTTTGGGCAACGTACAATCGTTAATTTTCGTAAAAATTGTCTTGTAAAATATGTCGCAAGACCCAATAGATAGCAACGAGCTAAAGATGGCTCAGGGGTGTAAAAACCGAGATCCACGCATGCAGAAGCTGGTATTTGAAAAATACTACGGTCTGATGCTGGGTATATGTATAAGGTATGCGCAAAACCGCGAAGAAGCCAGGGACATGCTACAGGAAGGTTTCATTAAAATTTTTGAGAAAATAGAACAGTACAACGAACAATATTCATTTGTTGGGTGGATGAAACGCGTGATGGTGAACAATGCCATTGACCAATACCGTCGCGATGTAAGGATGCCAGTGAGCGACAATGAATTGGTTTTGCTGAACGAGGGCGTTGATGCGGATGTGTTTGCCGGAATGGGATATGAAGAAATTATCAAACTCATACAACGCTTGCCAAAAGGCTATCGTACGGTATTCAACCTGTATGTGATTGAAGGATACTCGCATAAGGAAATCGGCGAAATGCTTGGAGTAGCAGAAGGCACTTCAAAATCGCAGTTGAATAAAGCTAAATTGATGTTGAAGAAAAAAATTGAAGAATTGAATACGATATAACAAGTACCCATGAATCCAATGAATGAAAATATACCACACAACCTGAAGGATGCCTTCGCAAATTTTGAAGCTCCTTTTTCGGCTGAGGAAATGCAGGGCGACTGGAGTGCCGTGTCGCAAGGTATTTCTGCGGCACCACAATCCGGTGCAAGCGGCACTGCTTCTTCGGGCGGCTCTGTTCTTACAGCCGGGGTTAAGGTGGCTTTTATAGCAGCGGCAGTGGCAGGCTTGTCAGTTTTGGGTATCAAGTATTTTGGCCAAACCAATGAAGAAGCAAGCCAACCTGTGGCCATTGTAGAAACGCAACCCGAGCAAGTGCTTGAAGAAGTACAAAATACAGATAAACCCGAAGCAGCCCAATTAACTGACGAAACGAAACAATTAGCCAAAACAGAAATCACGGAGCGTAAACCGAAGATTAATTCAATTCAAGCGAAAAATACAACTATTGACAATAACACAATTGCGGTTGTTCATACGGATACCAACCAAACGCCCCGCAATCAACACGAGCGGGCTGTTGTAAATACGGTGGTAAAGGCCAGTGCTTCCATAGCAAGTAACAAACTATGCGCCGGCGAAAGCGTAGAACTTTCTATTGAAAATCCCGCAGAAGACAAACTTTACTTCTACAGATTGCAATGTGAGAAAAAGAACATTTTGCTTACCGGTACGGTAGAGCAAAGTAGAAAAGTAGCCATTGCGGTAGATGGTACTTATACCCTAACCATTACTGAAATGGGAGAAAGAAAGCACAGAGAGTTGTTGAATGAATCCCTTACCGTAGCCGCCAAGCCCCTTTGTGCGTTTGAATACAGCACCGATGACTGTGGCAACTACCACTTTGCTCCCAAAGTGCCGCAGAAGTGCGATTACCTGTGGATTTTCAGTACCGTTACCAAAACGGGTGCACAGGTAAGCCACGGATTTGAAAAATCGGGCATGGAAAAAGTACAATTGATTGCCACATCAAACGGCTGTGCAGATACGGCTACAAGGGAAATTCTTGTAAACCCCGCCGTTGGTGCCATCTCAAATCCAAGTATTGTCAATATTATTACTCCAAACAACGATGGCAGGAATGATGTGTTTGACGTACTGAAGGAAAACCCACAACTGGCCAATGTAGAGGACGGGTCAATAGAAATATACAATAGCGACAACCAATTGGTTTTCAAGACTATAAATGGATTTTCAGAAAGCTGGAATGGCAAGGATGTCTATTTAGGCCACGATTGTGCGCCGGGCATTTATACTTATGTTATAAGTTACCGAAGCCCCTGCCAGACAGGTGGATATAAAATTTTGAAAGGACTAATTACACTAAAACGATGATGTTAACAACCATTAATAATATTTTTGAATTCTTTAAACCTATGCACATGAAACGGATTAACGCTGACCTGCGCAAGATTTTCTTGTTGACCTTGTTTAGTTTGGCCGCTGCATTCTCCCTGCGGGCACAAACATTTGAAATTGACGAAAAGAGCGAGGGCTGCGAAGAGTACCTCGTAACTTTCAGATTTACCGGAACCACTGACTCATTGAATTTATATGTGGGTGGTAAAAAAGTGGTTACTACCACTTCCTGGAACCATTCAGGAAATACTTGGACTATACAATATTTTCTAAAAGCCGGCAAATACAATCCATACGTAGAGTATTGGGATGGTAGCAAAATGGTTGCTTTGCCTTTGGCACAGCCCATTACTGTTTATGAGAATCCCAAAGCCAGTTTTACGATTACCAATGATACTTCGCAGTGTTTTGAGGCCAATCAATTCTGTTTCAAAAGTTTGGCAGCTCCGGGCAAAGAAGGTCACAAAATCACCAAGGTTTTTTACGACTTAGGCGATGGTGTGAGCAAAAACGTTCCTGACTTTTGCTATTCATACAAGCAATCAGGAAACTTTGACATCACCTATATAGTAACAGATGAGAAAGGTTGTGCCAATTCTGTTACCATAAAAGATTATCCGGAGGTTTACAAACAACTAGGTGTTAAATTCAAATTACAGGACGTAAATGGAGGTGCTCCCAAAGTTGGTTGTCCGAAAACTACCATACGATTTATTAATGAAACCTCCCTAGACCCATCAAAAATTGACCACTGGACTTGGGATTGGGGTACCGGAGGTAAGAAATCAAAGGAAACCTTTTATTATCCTGCCGATTATCCTGATCATTGGACCAATTTCACAAGAAGTTATTCAAAAGATGGTTTTAAGTCGCCCCAATTGACAGTGGTGGCAAATGATGGTTGTAGGGATTCGTTTCTGTTGAAAAATGCGATTCGTGTAATAAATTTTTATTTTGATATTGTTTGGATACCAGATACCCCCTGTTTTACTGATAATAACATAACCTTTAATATGCCGCCAAGGCCCAATGCTACCCAATGGCTATGGACTTTTGGTGACCCTAATTCACAACAACTTAACTTTAATCGCGCTTCATGGAGTCCTTCTCACCATTATGTTGGTGGCCCCGGCTTTTACAATGTGAGTTTGTCTATCACAGAGCCACCTTGTCCGGCAAAAGACACAACCATGTGTTATGTGAAACTTAAAGGACCTGGCGCAGCTATAAACTTACCTAGTCCACCCTTTCCATCAAATCAATGTGTTGATCCAAGGGAAATTCCACGGGCTGATTTTGAGCGTATCGCTTATGATGAATGTTATAGAGCGAACTCCGGTATCACCTCCATAGACTTTACCATAGTCAATTCCAAGGGGACCGATATGAGGGGTAGTTATTTTGAATACTGCAACCCCGTCATTGACTCGTACCAATACGTTTTAGGTGCAGCAGGCGATGGATCGCAATCTTGCGGGCCTAATTTCACCTTTGCCAAAAAGAATGGTTGGGTTAGCAAACCAATTTTTAAGCAGGTTTATATTGATTCATTGAATAACCGATGGAAAGTAACCAAGGAGAATTTCCGTGAATCAGGTGTCACCAAATTTTTAACCCCAGGTGATACAGCATTCTACGACAATACCTATTTTGTCGCCAAAGATTCAGGGTTTTACCATTTCTATTGCGATAGCTTCTTGTTTCACAAAGGAGATTCAATACCCAGAAATACCGTAGTACTTGACTCAATTGCCATTTACGAAGCGCCTATAGGAACTATTATTCTGGCAACCAAACCGGCATATTACAACAACATCAAGTTTGAACGAGTAGGTGCCGATTTATACCTGAACAAGGGTGAGACAGTTAAATATTATTACAAAGGTTCCTACCAAACCTATACTGCCACTACAAGTGGTATAGTGAACATTAAAGCTGATTCAATTTATTTTAATACGGGCGATACCATAAGGATGCCAAATGGTGTATGGCACGACAGAATTCAACACTTTACGCAAACCTATCGTCCTACTTGGAACTATAACGACCCTATTCCCGCCAAAGATTCGCTACGCATAGTGGACTCTTTGATACCTGTGGGCGGTGGTTTAAAAATTCGTGATACTTTTTGGGTTTATCAACCTTTCATGCGCTTGCACCAAGTTGAAATCAAGGGCAAATCATACATCTACCGAATTACGAGTTCACCTATCAAAACGGTAGGAGGCACCTATTACCCGCCTATGTATCCCGGCACCACACCGCCTGTTGACGGTTGTGGCGATGAATGGCGTACCATGCACGATTCAGACAAGTTCAACTGGCACTGTAGTGCACCCAACTTGGTGAGTTTTACCAACAACTCATCGAAGTATCGTCTATTTGGCTCTAAGGAAAGTGAAATACCCATGTATGGTAATTATGCCTGGGATAACTCTTCGGCTAGATTCTACGGAGATCAGGTAGCCAATGTAGATGCCTGCAACGACAACCCCAACTTCCCTTGGGCATCTGATAGTTTGCTATACCTCTGGGACTTTGGCGACAACAGTGACCAATGTACTACCTATTTTGATACTTCAGCCAATATGATAATGGCTCGTGGACAAAACCCAAGTGGTGATGTCTTGCAATGTAAATTCTCAACTTTGGTAGCGCCACAACACCTTTACACGGAGAATGGTTGTTGGACCGCCATACTTAAAGTGGTAGATCCGGAAGCGGGTTGTGATGCTACTGCACAACAACCTATAGTAATGGAAGAACCGGACGGTGGTCCCGCAGATCCACTGGGCTTCATGACACCGGAAGATGTGAATTGGTACAATCAGGTGACTATTCAAAAGGATGAAGCCAATAACGACTTCAGAAGAGGGGTTGAGATTGGAAGGAGTGGAGCACCTTGTGTGAAGAACCAGACAAACCCATACTATCAAAATATCGATATTTCCAAGACCATTCCACTTTGTGGCCGCCAAACGTATTGGATGATTTTTAGCCGCGATCCTAACCCCGATGCCACAAATGGACAAGATGACAGTCAGTGCGACCGGGTTGATTGTTCAATTGATGGCAACGGTAAAATTGTGAAGAAAGTCATAGAAAGCCGTGGCTCATTGCACAACCCAGGTGCTTATGATGTAGAGTGGCGCGAGGTAAAAGGCCCTGGTGTTTTGGGCGACCGTGTAGCTAAAGGCCGTGCCGTAATCAATAGCCTTGGCTTCTTGGTAAAAGTGAATGTCAATGAGCAAAACGGCAAGTTGAAAAATAATGGCAAAGCCCAAATGGTTTTCAAAGACTCAAGCAAGTTGGGTTTTGGCGCCGGTAAAGACAGTATCCTGGTTTATGGCTACGAGCAAGTTGATTCATTCTACTACAGCTGCGGTTGGATACCTCAATTGATAATTGAAATGATACTCAGTAACCGCTGGCAATACACAACCCCGGGTTGTAAAACCCCGGGTATTGTTATCAAAGCGGGTGATTGTTTTGATACCTTCTATTACGAGAACTACCGCTACTTCCTTGATGCCAATGCTGATTTTATGATTTCGCCCAACCCGCGTACACACAAAATTGAAGAGAGAAGTATTCGATATGCCAAGGCTACCGCTTTGCCCGACTCTGCATCACGTGCAACGGTGCGAAAACTCACCCGCTACGATATTGTGAATGAGTTGATTGACAAGAAAATATTGCAGCATAAACCAAAAGGAAACCTATTGCCAACCAAGTTGCCATACCAAGTAACCTTCTCGGTTGACGATTATTCGCGTAATGATCCGAACGAATATGGTGCTGATCCCGTGTGTGGTGCTGCCGACTCGCTACGTACCTTCATGTATTATGTAGCCCAAACGGCAGGTCAATGCGGTTATATCAATAGAGCGGCCTACAACGATTCACTCTACCACCAACCCCGTGGATATGGTCTCATAAGGGTTTGGGGCGACAGTATTTTTGCCGGTAGGGATACCTTCGTTATGAAACCGGATCCCAACAACAGTGGCCAATACCTTGCAGACACTTTTGATGTAAACAGCATTAAGAAAGTGAAAAGTGGACGCGATTCTATACCGGGTCCTGGTTTTGCAACTATTGTGATTGATAAATTCGGTGGGCTGCTCATCAATTCATCAGTAGATAAATATACCTACGGTACTAAAACCACTTCAATAGACAACAACCGCATCGTAATCAAGCGAGATAACAGCAGCTTCTTCCATGACACCGTATTTGTTGAAAGGGCCAAAGAGTTGCATAAAGTAAACAGTGTATATGAGGTGACTCCTAAAACACCATTGGTTGACAACAAATACCTTAACTATTCAATAGCCATAAAAGACACATTGGATCCGTCATTATTGAAAGATCTCAAAAAGTACGTGAAGCTTAAAAATGCCAGATTTATTATTAATAAAATGGACTTGAAGAAGATCAAGAGCATTGTAAGCTTCAGTCGAACAGACTCTTTCTTTGTTTATGGCAAAGACTCTGTAGAGTTTACGCTCGACTACATCAATACCATGATCAAACCTTGGAATGGAACCAATATCATCCGCAACCGCGATTATTGGATTGGTCGCAAGTTCTTGAATGTGAGCAAGCCACAGGATTCATTCTACGTATATGGCAAAAACTATTTGCGACTCGATTTTGATGATCCATCTATCCTTAAGAAGGTGGGCCGCAAAAGATCAAACGGAAGCAACAAGCACAAACGACTCTTATTATTCACGCAAGATACCATGGTGGTACACAAGGATATTAAAAGTCCACCGCAACCTTACGACAGAGGCGTATTCTTAATTGCATTGAAAGATACGTTTTATGTGCTAGACGGTCGACACGATACCTTGCTTACCAATTTAAGGGATACTATACACTATGATATACGTGTGCCGGGCAAGTACTTGGTTACTTCTACATCAAAAGCACAGCATGGAAATAAATACTGTTATGGTGGAGCTAACAAAGAAATTTGGGTAGGTCAGCACCAATGCTTCCGCTATACCGATAGCGTAATTTGTGATAGTGCAGAAGTTTGCTTTACTGATTCAGTTTATTATTGGCATCCATTTGGACAAATTTATTGCGAACTATTGCCGTGGCCAGATAACACTACTTGTATTGACACCAACATTTATTTTTACAGCCCTAAAGGTGCCGTGAGCCGTGCTACTTGGCAGAAGGATCCAACCTATACATTACCTGAGTACACTGAGATGATAGCCTATGACTTCAACTCACAGCGTTGGGTTAAAAATGCCAAAGGCGAGGACAGTTTGTTTGTAGTGAAGAAACACTTCAAAAACTCGCAGGGAGTAAGAGAAGATAGTCTTGACATCAACGGGAATAAGGTTTACGCAAAACGCAGAATGCAAGATTGGATGCGTGTGCTGGACTCAAACGACATCGAGAAATGGATAAACCCTGCTGACTCAAGCTTTGCTTACCAAACCCGCGTATGGCAGAAGGACGCCAAAGGAAATTCACTTAGTCGTGATGTGTGCTTTACTTACGGTACAACTCCTGAGTTTGGTGTAGGTATTTACAACGTAACCCTTTGGGCCCGCGATAGCCTTGGTTGCTGGATACCTCATACTTATGAAGATGCCATCCGCGTAGTAGGTGTAAAAGCAAGGTTCACACTCTGCGATACCTGCTCCGATACATTGGTTTGTACACCGGCCACCATTGCCTTTAAAGATACCTCGGTAGTACTTGAAAACAAGGACGACAACCCTGCAGGTGAAGCCGTAAGAAAAGGTAAACTGGATGAAATCATCAAATGGACTTGGAAGTTTGGCGACAGAAGAGACAGTTCACTAACCAGAAATCCGGTGCACACTTACTTGGATCCAAAAGAAAATGGATACACCATTCGTTTGTTTGTAGAAACTAAGCAAGGCTGTAAAGACTCTATTAAACTGACGAAGGGATTGCGGATTGTTGTAATAGGACCGAAGGCGGGCTTCTCGCTGGTCAACGACTCCATTTGTGTCAACGACTCCATTTACTTATACGACCAAACAGAAACGAAACAAACCGCCAATAGTATTTGGACAGTTGATCCATCAGGCGTTACAGTTAACTCAAATGTGAAAAAGCGCGATACCGTGGGTATTATGTTTAAACAGCCAGGTGATTATGAAATATCACTTAGAGTTCGCGGTAAGGTTAATGACCCTGTAACCGGTATTGTGCGAGACTGCGTTGACAAGTATCCAAACCCTGACGCTGGTGAAGAGAAACCTGCCAAGGTTTATGTTCGAGGCATAGATACACTCACCATTGATCCAAGCGATTGGGTAATATGTCCTGATGATGAAGTGGTGTTCAATATCAGCGAAGACAGTACCTACAAGGGATATAAGGAAATGTACTGGACGCTGGCACTGAAAGACAGTACCTTTAGCTACACCTTGCCACGTGGTTCAGAAGTTCGCCAAGTGTTCCCCGATAGCGGTAAATACACTGTTAAGCTTTCAGGTAGTGGTAAATGGCCAATCTGCCCAACAGAAGATTCTGTAGTCATTACAGTGAAACGAGTGGAAGCCAATGTGAAAATTGACCCACGCTCAAACGAAGACCTGGCCAACTATGTATTCCTCAACAAATCAGTTAACGGAAGCTATTTCAGATGGCGTATCTACCAATACCCTGACACTACCAATGCTATTTATGAAGAAGTACGCAAGGATACCTCAAGACTTGAGTATAAAGGCTTCACAAATGGCGACTATAAAGTTGAGCTGTTGGTAGCTGACTATCCTGATCCAAATGATTCACGAGCTTGTATTGATATTGATTTTGTGAAAATCAAAGTGAACCCATTGATCAAGTTCTACAACACGATTACTCCTGACAACGACACCAAAAACGACTGGTGGGAGGTAGAAATGCAAGTGGTACCTGAGTACGAATTTGCTATCTACAACCGCTGGGGCGAGGTGATGATGAAAGGTACACAAGAAGATGTGGTTGACTGCTACTATAAGGAATCAACCGGATCTACTGTATGCAAATTCTGGAATGGTAAAAACATGAACGACGGAAGCGATGTACTCAGCGGTACTTACTTCTATGTGTTCAAATACCGTTTCAAAGGCGATGCAGAACTCACACAGGTAAATGGCAGTATTACCGTGGTTAGATAGATAATAATTCTTGCCGAATAAAAACAACGGGGCTCCTGCAAAGGAGCCCCGTTGTTTTTTATATGAAAACGGCAAACACTAGTCCACCTCGCTTAGTGTCTATTAGTGCGGAAAAAGGCGGGTAAATGCGGGAGTTGAAATGCTTGGAAAGGTGGCTTGTAAAATTATTCCGATTGGAGAGTAGTTCCTATGACTCTATGCCGTAAAAACTCATCACATTTTGGCCATAATGACGGCTTTGCAGGAAATGGGCAAGTTTTGAAAAATCGTGGACGGAGTGGTGCTCCATCACAAAAATGCCGTTCTTGTTTAGCAGGCTTTTTTCAAATACCAGTTGGTGTATCAGTTCATAGTCGCGCGTAGCAAAGGGTGGATCGGCAAATATGATGTCAAAGCTTTGCCTGCAATGTTTCAGGAAGTCAATTACATCATCTCTTACCACTTTAGCTTGCGAAAAACCCAGCTTTTCAGTTTCTGACTTTATAAAGTCGGTACAGCCTTTAAAGCGGTCCACACAAACCACACTTTTGGCACCGCGCGAGCAAAATTCATAAGTAATGTTGCCGGTACCGGCGTAAATATCAAGCACATCGCAGCTATCAAAATCGTACCAGTTTACCAGTATGTTAAACAAACTTTCCTTGCTGCGGTCGGTGGTTGGCCGCGTGGGCAAATTGTTGGGGGCCTTTATGGGATGCCCTTTTTTGGTGCCGGCTATAATGCGCATATCGGCAAAATAAACACATCGCGGTAATAAATGCGGTGCTCCGGATTGATACATACATCAAAGCCCACCTGACTCTCAAGCGGAACCGGCTGCAAATGTGGAATATAAGTAGCCAGTAAGTTTTTCAATTGTGTTTTGGGCCGCAGGTAACCCGAATAGAAAAAGGGCACTTTGTTAATGTCGTGCACAAAGTCGTTGGCTGTGGCAAGTATGTAAAAAAGGATGTCTTCTTTTGATTTAAACCGATACTTATTGCCCATTTGCAATTGGCCGTCTTCAAAGGCAAAAACCAACAGCGATTCGGCTTCTATATGAAAGTAAACAAAGTGGGGGTACTCTGTACATAGCTGTGCGGCTATTTGTTGCAGCAAATGGCTGTATATGCTTCCTGATGTGCTTCTACTTGTTTCAGGATACACCATGTGCAGGTTCAGCAGGGGAACCTCGTCAGAAACGGCGTTGCCTTGTACCTTTTGGTTCGTGGTAGAGACCAAATATTCCGGCAGTTTATCGGCGCTGTAAAACAGGTGAGGAACAAAGCTGAAGTACTCCGGACGGCTCAGGAAGTAGTTGTTGGCAAAGTCCAAATTGGGCCAGGGGCTTTTGTTTGTACTGCTGCCATTGTTTTGTGCTAATATGGCGAATAGGGCAATAAACTGCTGACTTGACTTGTGGTAAATGGCCTGCACCTCATGCAGACGAGACCGAACCACATAGCGATTGCATTGAGTCGCAATTTCCGGCGATAAATTCGCCTTTGAAAGGTGATGGATTATTTTTTCAATCGTGGGTCGCGATTAAGGTCGTAGTTGGCGGTGTACATTTTACCAATTTGCAAAGGCTCTTCCTCCGGTCCGTTGGCTTCGGTTTGCTCAGGATCTTGAAAAATGGGATCTGTATCAGTTACCTGAAACACGTCAACCATCACACCGCGCAAATTTATTTTGTCAGCTTCGAGCTTAAATTGTTTGTGGGCTTTTGAATAGGGAATAAAAGGCAGTGAGTCTATAGTTGCCAATTTGCCTTTAAACAGTGAGTCAAGTACTGTTTTGTAGGTGGTATCGCGTTGCACTTGGGTAGTGGTGTCGTTGGGGTCGCCAATGGTTTTCACTATGGTTATTTGTCCATCGCGGGCAAACTTCAACAGGGCGTCCCACTCTTTGGCAAACTTGCGGTGCTCATCGCGGTACACAAACTGAAGCTCGCGGATTTTTTCCATTTTTTCAACCCTTGCGGTTTCTTTCTCACGTTTCACTTTCGCAAAGTGGATGTCCTGATAAACTACATCAATGATTTTGTAGGTAAGGATAATGATTAAAATCCAAAGGACGGCTCTGATAGCGGTTATTTTCATTTGTGCTTCTTTTTGCCTGTTATGAGCGCGGGCAAATCTAAAAAGATTAATTGACTTTCTAATTCATTGAGCAGGGGTTACAAAAACTTAAAATCGAATTCTTGCCTGCATTTTTATTTCGCTGCGTGTATTGCCCAGTATTTGTTCGTTGCCGCTACCCACGGTATTTTGGTTAAAATAAGTGGTTTGGCTGTATTTTATCCATAAATCTATGTTGCGTTTTATGGTAAACCGGCCTAGAATGTAAAAGCGGTAACCCTTGCCTTGGTAGGCGGGTATTGAGTAGGCATACAACACATCGTTTTCGTAGGTGTAAATCCTTGCTGTATAGTCGTCAACATTAAAAACTGCGTAGCGCATCAAAACAGAATATGGTTGTTCCAGTGGCTTAAACGCCAAATCCTGAAACAACAACATGCCTTGCGATTTTTGTTTGTTGTCCACTTTATAAGTGGAGATTTCTGCGCGAGAAGTGGCGGTAAAATCGCGACTTATTTTGTATCTGAACTGAAACCGGTAATGCGTGTAGTTGAGTGGAGCCAGCACATTGAGCGGGCTGGTATTGCCGGGCATGTTTTGGTTGCGCACCTGTGTTTTTATACGGCCATACATGTTGAAGCTGCGCGAAGGTTGGTATTGCAGTTCCGACAAAAATTCATAACCATTGGAGGGCAAATCGGTTTGGTACTTGAGCCAGGGAAATTTAAATCTATCGAGATAAAGTTTCATTATCAGGTCTTCGCGAAACTTGATATTGAAACCTGTATAGAGCCCCATTTCATCTTTTGGCCGGCTAAGTTCCCTGAAAGGGGCGGTGTAGAAACTGTTGTATGATGGGGCGTAGTAGCGGTATATGGCAGCCAAATCAATTTTGTTGGTTAGGGGCACAATCAAGCCGTTGATGCTGCTCAAGCTGTTGGTTTTGAAATTGGCCAACGCGGTTTCGCCAAATAGATAGGCTTTTTTTATAAGGCCTTGGTAGTAAATGCTGCTGTTGTTTAGGTTGGAGCCAAAAAAGTCATTTACCTGATAGGGTTTCGCATTTTTTTGATACGGCGGGTCAAAATGGTAGTTGATGGTATTAATGCCCACGCGGATGGTTTTGATTTTCAGCTCGGCGCTGCCACCCAGTATGTTTTCGGTAATCTTGTCTTTGTTCTGCACCTCGCTTGCCGTGCGGTGAAAACCCGACATCTGTATGGAAGTGAAATAACTGGTTTGCTGGTCGAGCGTATCGCTGCTCAGGTTGCCATCTTCCTTTTTGTGGCTCACAAATGCAGTTACCTCCAGCGGTCCTTTGCCTATGGTAAGCGCTGCACCGCGCAAAAACTGGTATTCGTTTACCGAGCGAAAGGGCACAATCTTTCGTGGACGCTTCACCACGTTCAGGGCATCGGCAGTTTTGCTGAAGGCGAGTCCGCTCCACATGGTAAGGCCCTGACCAAATTGCACTTGGTAGTCGCCAATGGCCAATCGTTTTATCATTCCCACGTTTTTGAGGAAGGCATGCGCTGAGTAAAAGTCGAATCCTTGTTTTTGGCTTCCGGTAAAGAAAGCTTCGCCCATATCCTTTTCGGCAGTGTAGCCTATGGAAAGCTTGTTTTTGTATTTGTAGCTGGCGCGGCTGTAGAGCTGAAATTGGCTACCCTCGTATGCACTGTTGCCCATAGAGTCTTTTTGGTAGCCGGCCTGGTCTTGAAAAATGGTGCGGTAGCGCATCATAAACTCCCCATTTCCACCATTCAATACTTTTTTCAAGGTTGTTTTTTCATCGTCAAGATACTCGGTGCAGGTCACAAAGTGCGAAAGCAGCTGGGCTCGTTCAGGGGTTAAACCTTCTACACTTTGCAGCTCAAAAACGCCCAAAAAATCCCCGTATTTGGCGCGGTGGCTCAGTATGGCAAGTATTTCGGGTTCGGTTAAAAAACCCAGGCTCTTCAATTCGTCAAAGTCAGTTTTGTTCAGGTTAATGGGCTTCTCCAACCTGCCCATCAAGTCTTGTTGCAGGTCGGTAAAGTCAAGCTCCGCCTCCGATGTTTCAAGCAAGTACTCAATTATTTCCTGAATTACTTCTGCATCGTCGCTTTGGGCTGATGCAAATTGGCACATTCCCAGCAATACGAGCAGAAGCGCAAGTTTATTTTGCCACATAGCTCATGCCTATTTCGGGGGTGCTGCCCAGGTATTGGTGGTACGAAAAAGCCAGTATAATCCTTATTTTATTCAAATTGATATCCAAGCCAAAGGAGGAGGAAAGTTCTGCGGTTTGTACTCCTGTTCGCAGGGTTATTTTGTCGTTTATCTCATAAGCCCCGCCCACGTGTAGCCTGGGTTTTCCTTGTGTGCTCAGGCTTTCTTCGGCATATAGCTGAAACTGATCGCTCAATTGGTAGCTGCCGCCAATGCGGGCTATGGTAGGCAGGCGCTCGCTGTATTTTTCGTATAGCATGGTGCCGTAGGGGTTTTGCAACTGAAAACCAAGTTTCAGGTTTTTTGAGGGCACAAACAAAAATCCGATATGCGCATTTACCAGCCAGGTATTGCCGTAGTCAAACAGGTTTAGGTGGTAGGCTTCTATTTGCATGCCCACCGAAAAATTGTCGCCAAACAAGCGCGCCATTGAAAAGCCCAGCCGCTGTTGCGAATAAAGCCCGGTTATGCCCAAGTGGTCGAGGCTAAGCCCCAAAACGCCCACATTTTTTACAGGTATGGCGGCAGCCATGTTGGCGGTATTCAGTTGGCTTACGTTGTAGATTTGGGCACCACTCACTCCCAATTGAAATTCTTTGATAAAACTGAGTGCAGCTTGGTTGTTGAAACAAGCCCACGGATTGCTTAGGGCCAGTGAGGTGCCTCCCATGGCACGTGCATAAGGCCCTTTGCTGTCAAAGTAGCCGGTGCTATGGGCCTGCAACACGCAGGCAATGAACAGGGTGGTTATCCAAAAGCGCATAGACCGCGCAATATAGCGGTAAACGGGCAAGCCTTCGTTACCAATTTATAAAGTCGCTCCTGGGCTAGGGCAATTTGTGCAATACATCCACGCTCCAGGCTTGGGCTTTGGCTGCAAATCGCGCTTTGGTAAAAGCCCATGTTTCCTTAAACAAGTTGCTTTGGCGGTATTGGTTCAAATAGCTTTCATCAAGCCATTGGCTGTAGGTAAAAAAGGTATTGGGTGCCTGTTTGTCTTGCCAAAGCTCCAGGTATTCACAGCCTTCAAATCCTCTTATTTTGTCTTTTACTTCTTCAAAATTTGCAAGAAACCCGGCTACACCCGCCTCGGTAAATTGCATTTTTACTATTCGTGTTATCATGGTCTTATTCAAATTCTATCCAGATGTTTTTTCCGGGGTTCAAGGTCAGCAGTTTCAGGGCATTGCCACCGTGTATGCCAATTTCTAAAAATCCATTGTGGCCAAAAAAGCAGGCAGCCGCACCTTCGGGCACTTCGTGGTACGAGTTGTAGATGCGGCCAAAGTGGTCGAGCTTGGTGTAGTGTACTTTGCAAGTGCCAAAAGTGGTAAAGCTCTCAAACAAGCGGCGATGGATATTGGTAACCACATTTTGGTGCGGGGTTACAAACACCACCTGCCCGGTAATGCTGTTGGCCGATACAGTGGGCTGCATCAAACGCAACTCCTTTATTTCTTTTACTTCGGGGCCCATATCAGAAAGGGCGGTGCCGCTGAGTAACATGCCTGCCGCCCGTGCTACAATATTTCTGAAAGGAAACTTCAGGTCTTTTTTCGATTCAAGTGGAATTTGTATGGCACGTGTGGGCTGCTCCTCAGAGATAAGAGAAAGCAGGCCATTGTTTTTGGTCAGGAAGAAATGGTTTTCCAATTCGGCGAGTATCCAAAAGTTTTGCCGCTCAAAATCTCCTTCAACACCTACAAGGTGCAATGTTTTTTCAGGAAAATCGCGGAAGCAGTTGGCCAGTATGTAAGCGGCATCTATGTAGTGAAAAGGCTTTATTTCGTGCGTTATATCCACTATTTGCACCTGCGGATTGGCCCTTAGCAATATGCCTTTTACCGAGGCTATGTGGTAGTCTCGGTTGCCAAGGTCAGAAATTAAGGTCACAATGGGCATCCGCACGTTTTGTATGCGGGCAAAATTATTTTAATTTGAGGCAAATTACATGTTTGTTGCCTTGCATGTGTAAGTATTTAATTTTGCCCTAAGTTTTAATTTTTCCCGCATTTGATAGAAAAAAAATTCCTGCTGGAGCAAGTTCATCCGGTTGAACTATTTGGAACCAACAATGAAAACTGGAACTTGCTGAAACGTGCTTTTCCACAAGTAAAATTTATAGCCCGCGGCAATGAAATAAGTCTCCGTGGCGATGAAGAGGAAGTAGATCACGTAGAAGAAAAACTATTGCTGATTATAAAATTGAGCAAACACGGCGCCCTGTCTGCCGAAAAAGTAGCCGATTTGCTGGCCCATCCTTCCGACGGGCACAAAGAAGCGGCCGTGCACAAGGGGGGCGCCATAGTGCGCAGCGATGGCGGTGTGCAGGTGAAAGCCAAAACCCTGCACCAACACGAGCTGGTAGAAAAAGTGGCCGACAACGACCTGGTATTTGCCATTGGCCCTGCCGGTACCGGCAAAACCTACACCTCGGTGGCGCTTGCAGTTCGTGCCTTGAAACACAAACAGGTAAAGAAAATAATACTCACGCGTCCGGCGGTGGAAGCGGGCGAAAACCTCGGTTTCTTACCCGGCGATTTAAAAGACAAAATAGACCCATACTTGCGTCCGCTCTACGATGCGCTAGATGATATGCTCTCGGCAGATAAGCTCAAAATGTTTATCGAAAACCGCGTGATAGAAATAGCGCCGCTGGCTTTTATGCGTGGACGAACCCTGAACAACGCTTTTGTGATTTTGGACGAAGCTCAAAACTGTACCGAAGCACAGCTCAAAATGTTTTTGACTCGCATGGGCCCGGAAGCAAAAATTATTGTCACCGGCGATTTAACCCAAATTGACCTGCCTGCAAAAACAAGGAGCGGATTGCCCACGGCCTTGCGCATTTTGAAGGATATTGAAGGCATTTCGCAAGTGTATTTCGATACGCGCGATGTGATACGACACCAATTGGTAAAGCGAATAATAACTGCATACGACAACGATAACAAACACTTACATGACTAACACCGGCCTTGAAAGCACCCAATTCAATTTTACAGGACAGCTGGGCAAATACACCGGCAAGGTGCGCGAAGTATATGAGCTGGCAAACAAGCGGCTGGTAATGATAGCCACCGACCGTATTTCGGCCTTTGACCACATTTTGCCCAAACCCATTCCCTACAAGGCCGAAGTACTCAACGGAATTGCCGCACATTTTTTAAAAGAAACCCAATCAATAGTTGACAATTGGCTGATAAGTACGCCACACCCTGCGGTGGCCTACGGATACAAAGCCGAGCCCATAAGACTGGAAATGGTAATTCGAGGCTATTGTGTGGGGCATGCATGGCGGCAGTACAAGAGCGGAATGCGTAGCCTGTGCGGCGAAAAAATGCCGGATGGAATGCATGAAAATGAAGCATTTCCTGAGCCCATTATTACACCGGCCACCAAAGCTGATGAAGGACATGATGAAGACATAAGCCGCAGCGACATACTGAAGCGCGGAATAGTGAGCGAAGAAGTTTATAACCAATTGGAAAGCTACACGCGACAGTTGTACCAAAAGGGCGTGGAAATGGCTGCTGCCCGAGGTTTGATATTGGTGGATACCAAATATGAATTCGGAATGTACAACGATAAAATCATGCTCATTGACGAGGTGCACACCCCCGACTCATCAAGGTATTTCTATGCCGATGGCTATGAAGAAAACCTGCGGCAGGGGAAGGCACAGCGCCACCTTTCAAAGGAATTTGTGCGCGAGTGGCTTATTAGCGAAGGTTTTCAAGGGCTTGAAGGCCAGCAAATGCCCGCCATGAATGAAGAAAGGGTGGCCATAATACAGCGCCGCTACTTTGAGCTTTACGAGCAGATAATGGGCAAGGCATTTGTGCCCGGCGACCGCAACAATTTGATGAATGATATACAAATTGCCGTGGAGCAACAAATTGCTCTGGATTAACGATTGGTTTTTTATATACTTTTGAAAACGAAAAATCCACTTGAATATGAAATTTAGAAAAGCGCTACTTTTTACCCTTTTGTTTACCTGCATCATTTCAATAGGCATGGCCCAGCGATGGGAGGTGGCCGATTATTTGGGAAAGAAAGGACAGGCATCCATAGACCTGAACCAACCCTATGGCATGACCATGGACAAAAACGGAAACCTTTGGATTTCGAACAACGGCGGGCACAATATTGTGTATTACGATGGCAAGAAATTTCATGCAGCCATAGGCGCTTCAAACCAACCGGGCTACACCGATGGGCAGGGCGTTTCAATAAAATTTGATTCACCAAAAGGTATTTTGGCAGTGGAGCGTGCCGGCCAACAAGTATTGGTGGTGTGCGATGCCGGAAACAATGTGGTGCGCCTCATCAGCATTTCAAACCTTAGCGCCATTACCACTTCAAAAATGCTCGATATAAAAGGTTTCAGCGATCCAAGCGATGTAGAAATGGACGCATCGGGAAACCTTATAGTAGCCGATAAACAAAATTTTTGCATCAAAAAAATTGATGCCATGGGACAGGTAACCGTACTTGCCGGTCAAGAAGGGCAAAGTGGCTCAACCGATGGCGATGCGCTTACCAAAGCAAAATTTACCGCTCCTACAGGCTTGTACGTTGACGGCAACGATATTTATGTAGCTGATGGAACCGCAATCAGAAAAATTTCGGGCGGTAAGGTAAGCACCCTTGGTATAAGCCCCGACTACAACTGGTCTTACAACATGGGTGGCATTATAAACGCAACCGATATAGTGAAAATAGGCAATACCTGGGCTTTTAGCGATGGTTGCAGCATTCGCAGATTCGACACCGGCGAAAGCGTGTTTAAAACCCTTGCCGGCGGGCTTGATGCCAACAACTGTGGCTACGCTACCGCCAAACAAGATACTTTCAACAAGTTTCAGCACGTGTACCAACTTATGTACAACAGCACCGAAAAAGCACTGTATGTAGCCGACTTCGACAACCACTTGATAAGAACCGTGAAACTTGGCGGTGTATTTGTAGAAGCCCCGAGCTTAAACACCACAACGCTTTATCCCAACCCCGCCAATGGCAAGTTCTACATAAAAGGACTTGAAGCCAACCGTGGCGAAGTGTTGAGTGTGTCGGTTATTAATATTACCGGACGTGTGGTTTACTCATCGCGACAAACCATTTTGGGCGATCAATTGACCATAGAACCCGAAGATTTCAATTCAGGATTGTATTTGGTTACCATGACTGTAAACAACCAAGTGGTAACAAAAAAACTGTACGTGAAGTAGTGCAGGATTATTTGTAGATCAAGACAACAAGCATAAAACAAGAAAAAAGGCACAATCAGTTTTGGTTGTGCCTTTTTTTGTGTTTGCTAATAAGGAGTTATCATAATAATTTGAACGTGCTAAGGGAAGTATCAGGTAGTGTCCCATACTGTGTGTCTTCTTGAATGATTTTCCACTGTTAACTGTCTCAAACATACTGCGAGTTATTTGTAAGTTGATTTTTAGTAGAAATAGCTTTAAGAAATAAAACAATCCCAACCGATTGAAGTTTTTTGAAGCTAAAGCCAGAAGCAATTGTTTTCAACTATTCGTTTGATGGTGATGGTACCAGGGGTTTTTCAATTACTATTTGGCGGCATTACCTTTGGGTTAAATTAATGACCTTTCAAATTTTGAAAATAAGGAAACGTGCACTTATGCCCAAGGTTGATGAAAAACCTGAAAATGAAAAGGTAGAAACCAGAAAGCCGGAGATAAAAGATCCGCTACACGGGGTGAAGCTAGCTGATATGCTTCAGGATTTAGTAGCACACTATGGCTGGGAAGGGTTGGCACAGCGCGTAGATATCAGGTGTTTTAAATTTGATCCGAGTATCAAATCGAGCCTGCACTTTTTGCGCAGAACACCCTGGGCACGTGCCAAAGTTGAAATGCTTTACCTGAAATTGAAAACCACCCGCAAGAAGCCTTAATCGGTACTGTCGTCGCTTTCTTCTTCTTTCTTAGCCGCTTTCGCTTTTTCCTTCTCCTTTTTTCGCTTTTCTTTTTCCTTGGCTTTTGCGGCTTTGGCAGCTTCCTTCTCGGCTTTTTTCTCAGCCTTCAGGGTAGCCTTATCCTTCACTTCGCTGCTGTCGGCGGGTGCCTTTTTAGCTGCCTTTTTATCTACTTCCACACTATCGGTGCCTGGGGTTTCTGTTTCGGCTTCTTCACGAGGTTCGGCCCGCATATCGTCAGGAATATCGCTGGCGCATCTGAATCCAATATTGTCGGCACCAATATTTTGTGGCAAAAAGCGCCGCGAACCCGGCGTGAGGTAGTAGGCGCGATCGCGCCACGAGCCGCCTTTATACACCCGCAAAATGGCTCCGGTAATATCCGTTTCCACTTCGGTTTCGTTCACATCTTTAATGCCCAGCGAATCCATAATGCGAGCAAAGGTTTCATCAGGTGTAATGAATGATTTATCCTTTTTTAGGCTGTCGTTATACAGCGACTCACCCGGATTTTCCTGCTCCATAATGTCCTCAAGCGTTACAGGCAGGTAGGTATCGCCCACCCACTCGGCCACATTTCCGTAAATGTTGTAGAGTCCGTAGTCGTTGGCTTCGTACATATACACCGGCGCGGGTATAAAACCTGCGTCATTGGGTCGGTGGCCCAGACCGCCCACATCGCCACTGCCGCGCTGGAAATTATGCATCATTTTGCCGCGACCAAATCCCAGCTTTTGGCGAATGCTGAAATAGCGGTCGTTGGTCATATTTATTTCGTTGTAGTTGTAGTTGGTAAGGGCGGCATACTCCCACTCCAGTTCGCTCGGCAGGCGTATAATTACCGAGTCTTCGCTCATGGAATCGAGTTCGTTGATGCGTGCACCGCGCCACTCGCAATACTGACTGGCCTGCACCCACGAAACACCCACCACAGGATAATATTGAAAAGCATTGTGGCGCAGGTAGTTGCGTACCAAGGGCTCGTTGTAGCTCATGGGGCGGCGCCAGCATTGTGTATCGGGCAAGGCAAAACGGTAGTCGAGCGGATCTTCGGCATTGTGCTGCAACCAATACAGGTAGGCCAGATAAGCTTTGTTGCTCACCTCGGTTTGGT
>WGNN01000147.1 GCA_016124515.1 bacterium | reverse complement strand
TAGATACAGTAAAAAGGGATTCGATAACATCATTTGCCTATATTTTCAAATCATTTGCCGCACAAAAACTCAGCAATGTACCCAATTCGCACATCTATGCGGCAATGATAGAAAAGGAATTTGCCAAAGACCTGAAGAAGTATAACAAAGAGCAACAAAAAATTGAGAAAGCCTATCAGCAAGAAGCCAAAGAAGCGGCCAAAGAAGAAAAAGCCCATGAAAAGCGAATAGAAGCCTATAAAAGGCTCAATGAAACCCGCATAAAAACCCGCATGAAAGCTTATGGTTTCAAGTTACAAACCCTTGGATGGAAGGCGGTTGCCACAATAAAATCGGTTCCGGCTACCATACCCGAGCCCATAATTATTACCGTAGAAAATGCCGCGGAGTTTGACCACTACCACTGTTATTTTTCGGTACCCGAACTCGATGTGATAGGTAAAATAAACAGGTTGGCCAATGGCACCTTTGCCATGAATGAGCACCGAATAATGAACGTGCCGCGCTATAATACCAACCAAATAACATTGGTG
The DNA here is from genome assembly GCA_016124515.1 of bacterium. Classification (GTDB taxonomy): domain Bacteria; phylum Bacteroidota; class Bacteroidia; order CAILMK01; family JACPUW01; genus JACPUW01. The sequence continues at coordinate 18,025 of WGNN01000147.1, read as the reverse complement.
GCCGTGGGCTACAAAGGCACCAAACTGTATTTTGCCCAAATGCCCTACAGCACCGAAGAAAGCGGCTCCATAACCATGCATCCTGTGGCTATGGCAACCGATTTGGTAAAGGCCGAACTGAAAAAGTTAAGCGGAAAAAGGAAAGACCAAAGCATACTGGAAGACTTGGCCTATCAGGAAGCGTTTTATGCACATTGGGTACAAAAACAAAAGCGATTAAAAGAAGAAAATTTCAGGGCTCGCCTACGCAATGTGGTATATCCATGCTGCGCAGAACCTATTGAAGAAAACATCCCTGCATTAGAATTTGACAATCAACCTGAAAGCACTTTCTTAGAATATGACCAAACCAATTGGGAAGTAAGGGAAGGTTTGGAAATAATACACCCTGATGGTAGAAAGGAATATATTTTCAAAAGCAAAGACCCCGAGCGATACGCGAAATACCTGAAAATGGCAAAGAAAGGCGACGCATCAGTTATAATTAATGATAAATAGCTGATGTGGATTAGGGGGAACCCAATTGAAAATTGAAAAATGCAAATTGGTCAAGAAGAGTTCAAAGTTTAAGGTTTAAGGTTTAATGGGAAATTATTGAAAATTGAAAAATGCAAATTGAAAATTGGGAGATTTAGTTTAAAGGGGAACCATTTGAAAATTGAAAAATGCAAATTAATAATTGGCTTATAGGAGTTTAAGGTTTAAAGGGATTGAAGTAAAAAACCTGACACTTCTATACGGGATAAATTGTATAGAATTTTGAAGGCTCACGACTCGTTTAAATTGCAGAAGTGTAAGGTTTCTAGGATGAAATTGAGTTTAAAGACAAGAATTAAAAAATGCAAATTGAAAATTGAAAATTGGTCTTAAGGAGTTTAAAGGGAGAAGTTTAAGGTTTAAAGGATGTGAATGTCTAAAGTCTAATGTCCAAAGTCCATTTATCAAGGAATTTAACTCCTTCCCCGCGGGGAAGGCTGCCTGCCCGAACCTGTAAGGGGCGGGGGATGGGGCGACCTGGGAGTTTAAGGCCTGCCCGAACCTGATAAGGGGCGGGTTTAAAGGGGGCATTGTCAAAAAAAGCAATTCTAAACCAGCAAACTATCGTATTATTGCAATGAAACAATCGAAAGCCAAACTGTATGTTTCCTGAACTTATTGACAACATTGCAAAATTGCGGCAGACTCCTATTCCTGAGCATAGAAAAAGTTTGTTGGCACCCCTGAGCACTTGGCTCAGCCTAAAATCAGAACGGTCTGAAACGGCCAACCTCAATTTTATCTGCACCCACAATTCGCGGCGCAGCCAATTGGCACAGGTCTGGGCACAGACAGTGGCTCATTATTTTCACTTAGATATCAGGTGCTTCTCCGGTGGAACAGAAGTGACCGCACTGCACCCAAAAATTGCCGAAACCTTGAAACAGGCGGGTTTTAAAATAGAAGTGGCCGGAAACAGCAATCCGGTTTACAGTATTTATTATAGTAATGACGTAGCCCCAATACCCATATATTCAAAATTGTTTGACCAGCAACCAACTGACTACAAACCCTTTGCATCTATAATGACCTGCACTACTGCCGACCAAAATTGTCCCTATGTGGCGGGCAGCGAAAAAAGAATAGCCCTGCCATATAACGACCCCGGCCAATATGACCATACACTGAAACAAAGTGCGGCATACAAAGCTTGTTCAGAGCAAATAGCTTCAGAACTGATTTATGCATTTGCTCAGGTAATACAAAAGAAATCATAATGAAGAAATTATCATTTCTGAACCGATACCTTACCTTATGGATTTTTCTTGCCATGATAATAGGTGTCTTAATAGGCAAGATATTCCCGTCTTTTCCTCAAATGGTGAATGATTTAAGCAGCGGCAGTACCAATATACCCATTGCCCTTGGTCTCATTCTTATGATGTATCCACCGCTTGCCAAGGTCAATTACAAGCTTTTGCCAACGGTATTTAAGGATCTCAAAATCCTTTCGCTCTCGCTTCTGCTCAATTGGATTATCGGTCCGGCGCTCATGTTTGCGCTGGCCTTGATTTTCCTGAATCAATATCCTGAATATATGGTTGGCCTCATATTGATAGGTCTTGCCCGCTGTATTGCCATGGTGCTGGTTTGGAACGATTTGGCCAATGGCAGCAGCGAGTACGGAGCCGGTTTGGTAGCTTTAAACAGCTTGTTTCAAGTATTTGCCTACAGCTTTTATGCCTGGCTGTTTATTAGCAAATTGCCACCCGTTTTTGGCTATCACGCTACGGTGGTTTCTATTTCAATTGGCACTATAGCTCAGAGTGTTATGCTCTATCTTGGCATTCCTTTCCTGGCAGGATTTATCAGCCGACAGGTGCTGGTGCGCCGGAAAGGTGAAAACTGGTACAATGAGCGCTTTATACCCTCTGTGGCGCCCCTTACACTTGTGGCCCTGCTCTTTACTATCGTCATTATGTTTTCGCTCAAAGGCGCCTTGCTGTTTCAACTTCCGTTAGATGTGCTAAGAATTGCCCTCCCGCTCCTGTTATATTTTTTGCTTATGTACTTTATTAGTTTTCTTGCTGGTAAATATTTGGGAGCCAATTACCCAAAAAATGTGTCAATTGCCTTTACCGCCGCCGGCAACAATTTTGAATTGGCTATTGCAGTGGCAATTGCCGTATTCGGAATCAATTCGGGCGAAGCGTTTGCCGGAGTTATTGGTCCGCTGGTAGAAGTGCCTGCACTTATTCTACTGGTAAAGGTATCGCTTTGGCTGGGCAAAAAATATTATAGTGCCCGGGGTTGAGCTGAGATAGATTGATAATATGAAATTACTAGTGTAATGATTTATTTAAAAGCGAACTAATATGGGGGTGTAAGTCCAGTCAAATGTACCAACTCCAGTGTGAATTAAAGTATCAGAAAGACAAGGTATTAAGTAAAAAACAAATTGATGTCAAGCGCCTTGTCAATTTGCGATTTTGTGTAAGTATTTTCAGCAACTCCATAGGTGGTAATTGCCGTATTGATGAGCATTTTTTTTGTACCCGTTAGTTGCCTGAAACGTTCCCGACGTTTACGCAGCAATTCAACATCGCGTTCGGTGGGTTTCCATGCGTCGGCATAAAATTTTATTTCACAGAGATTTATGGCTTTGTCGGCGCGGTCAATAAGCATATCTATTTGCATACCATCCCCGTTTTTATCGCATGTTCCGGCAAAACTGGAGACTTCGGTCTTAATTCCTGAAATACCGAGTGCCTTTTTAATGGCGGTTTCGTGCTTTAGACAAATGTTTTCAAATGCGTACCCGCACCATGTTTTATAGGTTTGGCTGGCAAAGGTTTGCATCCAATCGTCTTGCCCTCTTCGGCCCTTGCCTTCCATAAATTGCAGGTAAAACAGGCTGTATTCATCAGCGAGTCTGAAAAGAGTATCCTTTTTCTTTTTGCCAAAAGGCAGTACTTCAATTACAAAGGTTGAGGCTACCAATTCATTGAGCACCTTGGTGAGTCCGCCGCCATTGGCAATTCCGGTGGCTTTTATAATTTGTTGACGCGTAAGGCCTTTCCATTTCTTTTTGAGCGCTTTGATAATGGCCACATGGTTTTGTGGGTGCTCATACAGCGCTGCATACAGGTTGTCAAATTCATTTGCAAGCCCTCCGTTTTTGCTAAAACACAGGCGGTTAATGGCTTGCGTAGCGGTTTCGCCGGGTTCTACCTGCTCCAGATAAAAGGGTATGCCCCCAAGTGTCATATATAGCAATACGGTGTTGTAGGCATCTAATTTTATGTTTTTAGCCTTCAAAAAAGCATCGGTTTCTGCAATGGTAAATGGCTTAAGATTGATGGTGCGGTGTACGCGGTTGTGCAGTCCGCCTTTGTTGTTAATCACTTTTTCAATCATCCAACTCGCTGTCGAGCCACATATCACTACCAAAATTTCTTGTTTACAAGCCCAGTCGTTCCACCAATAGCCAAATTCTTGAAGAAACCCCGATCGACGGGAATCAATCCATGGGAGTTCATCAAAGAAAACCACGGGCTTTTTCTTGGTTTTTCTAAGTCCTTGCAAATAGGCTTTTAGCTGCATAAAAGCTTCTGCCCAGTCGGTGGGTTCTTTTAGGGCTATGGCTCCTTTGCGAAACTCCTGTAGTTTTTGCGAAAATTTTTGGAGTTGATTTGCTCTGTTGGCGTATTGGGTTCCGGTAAATTCAAATACAATATGCTCTTTGAAAATATGCCTTATCATATAGGTTTTTCCTACCCTGCGGCGACCTATCATGGCGGTTAAAAAGCCGCCTTTCTTGTCTAAAAAGCCATTTAATATGGCAATTTCTTCTGCTCTGCCAATCATTTTATCTCGCTTAATCTTATCAAAAATAAGAGTTTGAGCGAGATAAAAACTTATCTTACTGCGCTTAATCTTCAAAAAAAATGCACTTTGAGCGAGGTATCTTTAAAACATACCTCGCTCAAAGTGCCATATAATTGGAGTTTAAGCGAGGTATAAATGGATTTTTCATCGCTTAAAGTGTGCTAAAAAACTCCTTTAAGCGAGCTTTCAGGGTAAATACCAAAAGGGTTTGGATTTTATCGCAAATTGTTTGCCCGTATCAGTCGCACTTGCCCTCGGGGGTGCATACCTTTCCATCTATTATTTGTAGCGATTCCGTTGGGTTGGTTTTTACCCACTCGGCGAATGCTTTTTCAAGTGTGCGGCTAAAAACAGCTACTTCCTGCGCGCCCGAAATGCCATATTTTCTGTCAAATACAAAAAATGGAACACCGCGCAAGCCCAATTGCAGGCCTTCAGAAATGTCTTTTTTTACCTCGCTCAAATAGGCCTTGCTTTCTAAAACCGATGCTACTTGTTGTGCATCCAGGCCAACTTCTTTGGCAATAGCAGCAAGTGTGGTGTTGTCATCAAGGTTTTTGCCTTGGGTAAAATAAGCGCTCAAAAGTGCTTCCTTCATTGCGTCTTGCTTGTTTTGGGTTTTGGCAAAATGCAATAGCCGGTGGGCCTTAATGGTATTTACGGGTATGGTTTTGCTAAAGTCATAGTGCAAGCCTTCTTTTGCCGCTACGGCAGTTACATGATCGCCCATTGCCTTGGCTTGTGCCAGGCTCATTCCTTTTCTTTCAGCCAGGTACTGGTGAATGTTCAGGGCTGAATCGGTTTGCATTTCCAGATCCAATTGGTAGCTTTTCCACTCAATATCAAGGTACTCTGTGTGTTCAAAATCTTTGAGCGCGGCTTCAAATCTGCGTTTGCCAATGTAGCACCAAGGGCATACAACATCGCTCCAAATTTCTATTTTCATTTTTTGCATACTGGGTTTGGTTTCTATGGGTTTACTTGCCGAAAAAAGGTATAAGCCACTTGCCAATAGCAATGTTTTATACAAGTACAATTTCAGCTTTTGCTTGGGCATAGTGTCCTTATTACAAATTGTTTGGGTATTTTGTTTCGCTTAGGGTACAAATACCTGTACCAACACCAGTTCAGAATCAGTTTTAGCAGCAAGGTTTGCTTCATGTTCGCCAGCTACATGTGCCAGTTCACCTTGGTTTATGGTTTCTCCGTTGATGGTGGTGGTGCCCTTGTGTGGGTAAACGAAAAGCATGGTTCCGGCCTTTATGGCAATGTCTAAATGGCTGTTGGCTATAAGCTTATGGTGCTCAATGGAAGCCTTGGTTTGCCCTTTGGTCATTACATTAAAATCCTTGCCGGTGCCAAAGCTCTCGGTTTTCCAGGCACCATCAAATTGGTCGTATTCGTAGGGGAGAAGGTTTTTTTGGTGGTGTTTTTTGTGTGCCAATTTGATTTTTCCTTCCAGCAGCATAAGTATGCGTTGTGTATTGGGCAGTGCGGTAAACACAGAGTATTCATCGTTGATAGTGGCTATGCTGAGCCTGAAAGCAAATGATCTTGTAGCAAAATCGGCGGATTCGGGATATATAAAGAGCTCGGTTGTGGTACCGCCGCTCCAGGCTTTGGCTCTGAAATTTCGAAGGATATTGACAGACATGGTTCAAAATTAGCGGCTGCGCTACTAGCCTGCGCCACAAAACTTGTTCGTTAAGCCTTAATAACAAAGGCAAATTTGCCAAAGATAGCTCGCTCAAAGTCGTATAAAATTGAAGATTGAGCGCGCTATCTTTGAATAATAGCTCGCTTAAACTTGAAAAAATATGCACTTTGAGCGAGATAAAAATCCATACAAAATTGTTTAAGAGTCTGTAAAACAGTATTTAGTAAAGTTTATTAGCTACGCAAAAAGAGCAAAAAACTTTGCTGATATTTATGAATTAGTTGGTCTTTTTGTAGCTAAGAACCGCCAGCGAATTGAAGGCCACGGCAAATAGTGCCATGACGCCAAAATGGGTTGAAATGGCTGAGAATCCACTTCCTTTTAGCATTACCATGCGCATTACTTCTACAAAGTACTTCATTGGGTTTGCCACATTGATGGCTTTGGCCCATAGCGGAATACTATCTATCGGGGTGAAAAGTCCGCTTAGGAGAATGAAAACAACCATAAAAAACCAAGTGACAAACATGGCTTGTTGCTGGGTTTCGGTAAGGGTGCTTACCAACATACCCAAACCCAAAATGGCAACCACATAAATGGCACAATAGGCAAAAAGCAAAACCGGGCTTCCTATTATGTGGATACCGAAAATGAGTCGTGCCAGGGTGAGGCCAATGCCCAGTATAAACATGCCAATAATGAAGAAAGGAACTTGCTTGCCAACAATGAACTCAAATTTGCTGATTGGGGTAACATTCAATTGCTCAATTGTACCCAATTCTTTTTCTCTTATAATATTGATAGATGATAAAAAGGCGGTGAGCATGGTAACCAATACAGCCAAAATTCCGGGTACCATAAAGGTTTTGTAATCAAGTGTGGGGTTGTACCAATAGCCTTCGCTAAACGTTACCTGCAGGGGCATTACGGCGTTTGTTGATGATGCGAATTGCGGCATATTACGCTTATTATAGATATTTAAAACCTGTTGTGCGTAGTTTGATGCAATTCCTGCTTTTTGGTTATTCACCGCATTTATAAGCAATTGTACCTGCGTGGGTTTGGCTGTTTTTCGGTCTTTTTCAAAATCTTTTGGTACTACCAAAATCATATCGGTATTGCCTTTTTCCACTTCTACCAGTGCTTGTTGGCTGCTATTGAAAAACTGCTCCGTCTTAAAATAACCCGATGAGGAGAATTGCGATATCAACAACCTTGATGCAGTGCTTTTGTCGTGGTCAACTACCGATACATTCAGGTTTTTAAATTCAAAATCGGCTGCAAATGAAAGTACGACCAACTGCACCACAGGCATTACAAATAGCAAGGGCAGCATTACTTTATTGCGGAATATCTGCTGAAATTCTTTTCGTATAATATAGGGCAATGCACTCATGACAGTCTGGTTTTAATGCCTTTTATGCCGGCAATGGTGAGAACTACAGTAATAAAGCAGAGCACCAAAAAGGGCTTTATGAGTAATGACAGTGGCGAACCTTTGATCATAATACCTTTTATAAGCTCAATAAACCACCTTGCGGGTACTATATTGGAAATAATCCTTAGCGGCAGTGGCATGTTTTCTATGGGAAAAATGAAACCCGATAGCAGCAAGGTGGGCAACAACAAGCCAAACATGGAGAGAAACATAGCCACCAACTGCGAATTGGCCTTTGATGAAATAAAAATACCAAGTGCCAGCGAGGCAAAACTAAAAATAAGCGTGACCAACAGCAGCAGCGGTACCGAACCATTGACCGGCATACCAAATACAAATACACCGAGAATGATAATGATAACTGCATTTAAAAATGACAATACCCAATAGGGTGCCACCTTGCCCAAAATAATATGAAAGGGCTTTAATGGTGAGATTAATAGCAATTCCATGGTGCCTAATTCCTTTTCTTTTGCTATGGTTAGGGAAGTCATCATGGCGGATACTAGCAAAAGAATAAGGCCCATAACTCCCGGAACAAATTGATAGACCGCTTTCAACTCCGGATTGAAAAGCATGCGGGGTTGTGCCGTGGTAATGGGCAGTTGCGTGTTTGTATTTTGCTTTTGCTGTAAATAGTCCGCAATAATGGCTTTGGCATAATTAACCAACGTTTGGGCTTGGTTGGGGTCGGTGGCATCACCTATAATGCGCAGTTGCTCATTGCCTGCCTGCATATTTTTTCCAAAATCTAGGGGAATAATCAAGGCTACCTTGGCTCGGTTGTCTTTAAAAGCTTGCTCAATGGCAGCTTCAGTAAAAACAGGGTCTTGTAAGTTGAAATAAGTCGAATTTTGAAACTTGGCTAACAATTGCTTGCTCTCATAATCGCCGGCGCGGTTTAGTACCACCAAACCTGCATTATTTATCTCGTTGTTGAGGGCAAAGCCAAATATGAGAATTTGCGCTATGGGCATACCAAACAAAATGAGCAGGGTTCTCCTATCGCGCAAAATGTGAAAGAACTCCTTTTTTACAAATGCCAGAAAGGTTTTCATATCATTCTTATTCTATTAAAACTACAGATAGAAGGTTGAAAATAGATAGCAATTGAATTCATCGATTTAGGGTTTCGACCCAATCCCAACCCTTCCTTCTTCCGAGCTAGGGTGATTTGGATTATTGCTAATTTGCTAATCTGCATTTTTCAGTTTTTAATTCATTACTTAGTTGATGTGCCACGGGCCAGCAATTGAAAAACACCATCCATGCTATCCGTTTCAAATTGTTTTCTAAGGTTTTCGGGTGTGTCAAGGGCTTTTATCACGCCGTCAACCATTATCGATACGCGGTCGCAGTATTCGGCTTCGTCCATGTAGTGGGTGGTTACAAATATGGTAACTCCATTGTGTGCCGCTTCATAAATGAGATCCCAAAATTGCCGCCGCGTTATGGGGTCCACTCCACCGGTGGGTTCGTCCAGGAACACAATTTTTGGTCGGTGTAGCATGGCCAGCGAAAATGCCAGCTTTTGTTTCCAACCCAAGGGCAGCGAGGCTACCAGGCTGTTTTCAACATTCAACATGCCCAAGTTGCCAAGCATTTCATTGAGCCTTTGGTCTATAACCTGTCTTTTCAATTTGTAAACTCCGCCATAAAACCTGAAATTTTCCTTTACCGTAAGGTCTTCGTATAAACTAAATTTTTGGCTCATATAGCCTATGTTTTGCTTTACCTGCTCGGTTTGTTTTTCTATATCAAAACCTGCCACACTTGCGCTGCCGTAGCTGGGCTTCAGCAGGCCGCACAGCATACGCATGGCGGTGGTTTTGCCCGCACCATTGGCTCCCAAAAATCCGAATATCTCGCCTTTTGCCACCTCAAATGTTATTTCGTTGGTGGCAACAAAATCGCCGAATTTTTTGGTAAGCTTATCGGTAGAAATAACTACTTCCATTTAATTGAAAATTATAAATTGAAGGTGGAAAACTGAAGATTGAACTTTTGAAATGGATCTGATAATATGTTGCAATGCTCTTTTCATAATATTCATTTGTTATCTTTTTTGAGCCTTTATGCTGGAATCATCCGCTTGGCTTTGCGAAAGGAGTTGCATAAATACATTTTCAATGCCGGGCTGTGTTTGGTGCCATTCAAGGTCGGCAAAGTGCTTTTGTTTCAGTTCATTAAGTATGGGGTCAATAGCCTGTACATCGGTTTTGAAAGTGGCGTTTAAAAACTCGCCAAAAGCATAGCAGCTTGCTACCTGCGGAAGAGCCCTTAGTGCCTGAATGAGCTCGTAGGTTTTTTTACTTTTTACGCTAATCAACCGGCCTTTGTAAACTTGGTTGATATTTTCGGGCGGGGCTATTTTTAGTATTTCACCTTTCTGAATCAGGGCTATTCGGTCGCACAGGGCGGCTTCGTCCATATACGGAGTTGATACCAAAATGGCGATACCTTCTTGCTTGAGTTTTTTTAGCATTTGCCAAAACTCTTTGCGCGATACGGGATCTACACCAGTGGTTGGCTCGTCTAAAAACAGTACTTCGGGCTTATGTATGAGGGCGCAGCACAGGGCTAATTTTTGTTTCATACCACCTGAAAGTTTTCCTGCGGGCCGTTTTTTAAAGGGCTCCAACTGCACGTAAATATCTTTTATGAGGTGGTAGTTTTCCTGTATGCTTGTCTTGAAAATAGTAGCGAAAAAATTGAGGTTTTCTTGTACGGTAAGGTCTTGGTACAATGAAAATTTACCCGGCATATAGCCTATTCGTTGACGTATAGTCATGTAGTCTTTCTTCACATCCAGTCCGGCTACTTCTGCTTCGCCTTCATCGGCAAGTATCAGGGTAGTGAGTATTCTGAAAAGTGATGATTTTCCGGCGCCATCGGGGCCAATCAAACCGAATATTTCGCCTTCTTCCACCTCGAAGCCGATGTTTTTTAAGGCTTGTATTTCACCGTAGTGCTTCGAAATGTTATTTATTGAAATGGCGGTTTGCATTATTCTTTGCTTTGGTTGAAATATACTTCGGCGGGCATGCCAATTTTCAGGCTGCCATTATTGACCACTTCAAGTTTGATGGCATAAACCTGATTGGCGCGTTCGTCGCGGGTTTGTATCATTTTTGGGGTAAACTCGGCTTCGTCGCTCACCCAAATAAGCTTACCTTGTGTATCGGTCATGCCGCCATTTTGGTCAAAACGCACGGTATAGCTTTCACCAATTTTTATAGTTGAAAGTTCATTTTCTGTAACGTAGGCTTTTAATATGAGTGGATTGAGCGAGGCTATGCTGTAAATGGGTCTTCCGGCGGCGGTCATTTCGCTCTTTTCTACATAGGTATTCAACACAGTACCGCTCAGTGGGTTTCTGAGTTTGCATTTGCCAATTTGGTCGTTTACTTCCTCAATTTGCACTTTTAGCGGGCCTATTTCTGCCAACATGCCATTGCGCTGAACGGTCAATCGGTTGGCAGCGGCAGTGCGTTCCTTTTTCACGGTTTCTATTTGGGCTTTTATGTCATCAAGCGATTTTGAAGGAGCTGCATTCTCGGCTACCAATCGCTCAATGCGGGCTTTTTCGGTAGCAAGTGTCTTCAGTTGCTCATCAATACTTGCCAACTGAATGGCTTCGTTGGGCAGCTTGGCTTTGATGGCCTTGATGGCGGCTCTGAGTTGCTTTTTCTTTAGCACCAATTGGGTGGAGTCAACTTCCGCTACCAGCATTCCGGCGACTATTTCCTGCCCTTCGCTAAGGTTAAATGCCAGTATCTTTCCATTGGCTTCTGATGAAATGGTTGTTTCATCGGCTTCAAAATTTCCATAAGCATCGGCAAGTTCGTTGCCATTTGTGCATGCGCATAGGGCCAATATCATGGCGCTGTAGGTTGATACGGTCCACCATTTGATTTTAGCCTTTGGTAAATTATGGCTATTTTCTGTTGCATGGTTTTGGGCCATTTGCCTAATTGGGTTGAAGCGCTTCATTATTTTGTTTTGAATATTTTTCATTTTTTGAATTTATTATAGGTTTCCAAGTTCCAGTTGCAAGAGGTTTTGGTTTTTGACCAGCTGTGCTTCGTGTGCTGCTTTGTTGATGGCTACTTGTTTTTCGGCCAGCACTTCTTCAAGGTATTGCGAGAAGGTAATAATGCCTTCATCGTATTGGTGGCGCGCATTTTCGGCAATGGCACTTCGCAAGTTCAGCAGCTCTTCATCGGCGGCAATGGCGGTCTCAAGCGTGGCTATATCAGTGTTCAATTGTTTTATGCGTGTCATTATTTCCAGTTGCTTTTGTGCGGCGACACGGTCAAGTTGCTCAAGTCCAAGGGTTATGTTTTCTTTTTCGCGAGTGGTTTTGCCCCAGTCGGTTACCGACCATTGTAGCTTGGCACCCACCATGTAGTAGCCCGATACATTGCGGTTGAAAAAATTATAAGGATTGGGCTGTCCAAATCCGGTTTGGGCAAAGGCAAAGAGCTTGGGCATGCGCTGCGAATTGTATAAATCTACACTGGCTTGCAGGGTGGTTTTTTGTGTGTTAATGAGTTTGAGCTCAGCATTTTGCTCCAGATCGTTTAGGCCGCTCATGTCAGAGGTGGTTTCCCAACTCAGGGTTTGGTTGCTTACTTCTATACCACACAAAAGGCTGAGTATTTCTTTGGCACCGGCTATGCGTTGGTCGCTCAACTTTAGTTGGTTGTTCAGGTTCAGCAACTCCGCCTGTAGCTTAAGCACATCATTTTGCTGGGCAACACCGTTTTTTAGGGCGGCATCAAGGGCTTGTTGGCGTTCCTTTAGCAAGTCTATGGTTTCTACTATCGATTGGCGCTGTGTTTGCGCTTCGGCTATGCTGAAAAAAACTTCAGTAACCTGCTTCTTTATCACAGCAGCTGTCACATTCAGTTGTTCTATTTTTTGCATGGTGCCTGCGGTTTCTATGCCCGAAAGCGCTTTTGATGTGCCACCGGTGTAGATGGGCTGCGAGATTTCCAGATAGGTTCTAAACTGCGTTTTGGGCAGTGAGAGTCCGCCTATTCCGGGCAATGAAAACGGAAATTCGGGCACGGCCGATTGGTGTGTGAGCTGCCCGTTTAGGTTTACCTGCGGCAGATTTTGGGCTGCATAGTTGCTCAGCTTATTTTCAAGGCTCGCTTTTAAAAGTGGCTCTTGTTGCAATACCGGCATGTGCGCTACGGCGCTGCTCAGGCATTCGCTCAGCGTGAGGCTTTGCGCTTTGGCACCCATGCCGCACCAAAGTAGCGTCAGCAAAAGGGGGATTTTAATTTTCATTGGTCTGTTGCTTTAAACGTTTGATTAACATAAGGGCAAATTTTTTAAGAGTTGCTTAATATGAGTTCAATCCACTTGGGAATCAATTCTTTGCGTTCTTGCATCATTTGTGTAAACTGTTGGTCGCTTATACCTGAAATGCCCTGAATGAGCGGACGGCCCACAAAGGGAAAAACAGTGATGCTAATGAGGTTGATAAAGAAATGGAGCGGGTGTACTTTGCTGTCGGTGCGGGCAATGAGTTCTTTAAAAAAGCGTACTTCATGCACCCGCTCGCGCAGCTGTGTTTCTTCTAAAAATTTATCGGGATGGTTGCGCAGTTCGCTCAGGATGAATATGGGCAGGTCGGGATTAACCAGCAGCATGTCTATATAGCTGTCAGCAAACAGTTGTATTTGCTTGTCAAAGTCGAGCTCTTGGTTGAGTATGTGCTGAAGCCCCGATAAAAACGACATCATGTGCTCCTTCATAATGAGGGCAAAAAGCTTTTCCTTGCTGCGGAAGTAGTAGTTGAGCAAGGCTAGGTTTATACCGGCTTCAGCCGCTATATCGCGGGTTTTGGTATTGGCATAGCCTTTTTGCAGAAACAGCTTGCGTGCCGCCTCTTTTATCTTTTCTTCGGTATTGGTGTCTTTGTTTGTCATGTCTTAATGCGGCAACAAAACTATTTAAAAATTTGATTTAAACAAATGATTAAAAAATTGTGTGGAGATATTTTCCTTTTGCTACACAACCCACATGCCGGTTTTTTACATTGTATAGCAAACAAAAAATCATGAAAACCACTATTCTGTTGCTTACTTACTCGCTTGCCTTGGGTTTTAGCGCCTGCCAAAAAGATGCATCAAACCAAACGCGCGTACTGAAAACACTTTACAAAACCTACAAAAACGGCGAAATAAGCGAATGCAGCTATCAGGGGAAACGGGTTTATACCGGCTCACTAAATGCCTACGATGCCGGTACGGTGGTTTATGACGACAAAGGACAAAGCATAGGCAATTGCAACTACGCATGGGGTCAGGTAGATTCAATTTGCGGACAACTGAGCGAATGCGCCGTGGTGTACCGGGTAAAGGACAATATTTGGGGCGGCGAGGCGGTGGATACTTACCACCTTAAGTAGCTTGGAAATGAAGTGGATACAATTGATTTTGTGGGAAAAGTAGTTTTTTGAGCAAAGATTTTAGTTTCATTAATACCTGCAAACTTGCGCTTGTTGAACTTTGAAGTCAATTTTGAGTTTTACAATAAAACCTACCGCAACATGAACAATTTTGAATACTACAACCCGGTCAACTACATTTTTGGAAAAGACCAATGGGCCAAACTAAGTACCCTCATTCCTGCCGATGCCAAGGTTTTGATGCTCTATGGAGGCGGAAGCATTATGAAAAACGGCGTTTATGATCACGTAAAAAAGGCTTTGGAAAACCATGAAGTGCTGGAGTTTGGCGGCATAGAGCCCAACCCGCAATTCAGCACGCTGTGCAGGGCGCTTGAAATTATCAAAGAACAAAAAGTTGATTTTTTGCTTGCCGTAGGCGGTGGCTCGGTAATAGACGGCACCAAATTTTTGTCGGCAGCCACCTACTACGAAGGAGCCAATCCATGGGAAATACTCAAAAATAGAATCAGGACAGAAAAGGGCTTGCCTTTTGGTACCGTGCTTACCCTGCCTGCCACGGGTAGCGAGATGAACAGCGGGGCCGTGGTGAGCCGTGCCGAAACCGGAGAAAAGCTGACTATGGGCGGTCCGGGGCTGTTTCCTAAGTTTTCAATCTGCGATCCAACGGTGGTGCACAGCATTCCCAAAAGGCAGCTTGCCAATGGGGTGGTTGATGCATTTACCCATGTGATGGAGCAATACATGACCTACCCAAGCGGTGCCTTGCTGCAAGACCGATTTGCTGAAAGTATTTTGCAAACGCTCATTGAAGTGGGCCCCAAGGTGATAAACCAACCCGACAATTACGAAATGGCAGCCAATTTTATGTGGAGCTGCACCATGGCGCTCAACGGACTTATACAAAAAGGGGTGCCTACCGATTGGAGTGTGCACATGATAGCGCATGAACTAACGGCGGCTTACGGTATAGACCACGCCCGCACCCTTGCCGTGATTTTGCCAAGTGCATACTATTATAAATTTGAGCAGAAAAAACAAAAACTGGCACAATATGGTAAAAGGGTTTGGCACCTTAGCGGCGACAGCGATGAGGTGATAGCCAAAGAAGCAATTGCCAAAACCAAGGCATTTTTTGAATCGTTGGGTATTGAATGCCGCTTGGGTCACTACACCGAAAACTACCGTGGATTTGCTGCAAAAGTGGGGCAGAGCATGATAAACCACGGAATGCTGGCCCTGGGCGAACACCGCGACATTACCCCGCAAGATGTAGAGCGCATTGTAGAAATGGCTTATTAGAATTTTTGTTTTTAATGAAAAATAAAAAAGGATGCAACAGCTTCTTTGTTGCATCCTTTTTGCACATATAATCGAATTTTAGTTATCGCTTAGGCAGTCGGGCGGCTCCATTATAAAAAGTTGCCGGAAAGTTTCATTTCAGCTTTTGCTTACCTATCGCTGCTCTATTACCAGTACCACTTTGTTAAAGTCGGCAGCGGCATTTATTACTTCGCGGTATTGCTCATAGTGTTCTACGGGCACATATAGCTCGTCGTAGTACTCCACTATATCAATGGTCACGGTGTTTCCGTTTTGTGTGGCTACCGATTTAAAGGCCATTATTTCTACACCGTCTTTTATATATTTCTTGTATATTTCAGCTTCTTTCAAGTTGCCTACAATATAACCTTCGGGCAAGGTAAAAGTTATGGTTCGGTGGTATTTGCGGCAGTAATCTTCTTCAACAGGCAGGGTTCTTTTCTCTTCGCTGTACAACTCCATTTGCGGGCCAATGAGCAAACCCACTTTAAAAAGGTATTTGTTTCCTGCTTGTTCAAAAAACTCGTCGGTTGTAAAGGTGGCATCCACAATAAGCGGTTTCACACCATAGTCGCCCCACTCGGTGTTTTGGGTTTCAATTGACTCAATGTCTATGGTTTCTGAAATGTATTTCACATGGCTTTCATTCACGTTTTTCAAATCTTCTTCGTCAAAAAAGGTGTAGTAAGGCTGTGTGGCTCCGGCATAATAACCGGTCATTTCCTTGTGTAGTTTGTATTCCAAATCGGTAAACCCTTCGCTCAAGTCAAGTTCTATTTTCATGTCGTCAACGGTTTTGTCGCTTTTCAGGAATGGAATATCGCCTATGCGGGGCACACCGGTTTTTTGACCCGCAAGGTCCAATTCTTCTACATACAAGCAGTTGTTGTAGGTAAAGCGCGGCGACAGATAGCCAATTACATCGTACTTGCTACTCGTTTCCAGGTATTTGTCAAAACCGGGGAAGTAGATCAATACTTCTTCAAGAAAACAATAGGCTTCAAACTCCGGATCAAAGCGGTTTTCGGTTCGGTCGGTGGTAAAGGCAATTTCATAAGGAATTTCGAGCAAGTTGAAAATGCCTGCATAGAGCTTGGTGATTCCGTAGGAGTTCCCAAACTTATTCTCATAAATAAAATCTATTTCGCTCATACCGTCTATGTTCAGGTCGGCAACGGCGTATTTATCTTTTATATATAACTCCACGGCACGGGCTTTTTCTTCGTCGCTGGCATTTTTATCATAATCCACACCCTTCAAAATCTTTTTCACCAGTTTCAAATCGTTTTTTTCGGTTTGGGTATAGTTGGTAAACAACCTTCCTGATACATCGCCGTACGACACGAAATTTTTTACGCCTGTGCTGGTATTAGCTTCCAGTTTGTAGGTAAACTTCATATAGTTGGCTATGCGGTAGGCGCTGGGTTCGCTTTTAAATTTAGGTACTTCGGGTATTTCAACGGCTAGACAGCGCTTGTCGTCGTAGCTCATGGTATCGAGCTCAAAACCCGGAAAGTTGTTGTAGCCTTTGTAGTCAAAAACCAAATAAACGGGGCTCACAATTTTGAAGGTATAGTTGAGTTTGGGCACCGAGCTCTGTATGTAGCGAATGGTGCCGCGGTACACCGGATCGTAATTGAGCTTGTTCAGGGTTTCTACCTGATCGCCAATTTCAAGGTCTTCAATGGCAAAATACTCATAAGAGCGTCCGGTTTGTTCGTCTTTTGATACTTTTACACTGGAGCGGTCCATTACTACCACTTTGCCGTTGGCTTTTATTACACGGGCTTTTTGCTCTATAATAGAGTTGCCTGATGCCACGTACAAATACACTTTATTATTGTCTTCAATGGCTTCGTCGGAGTTGATGTGGGTGATGCGGTGGCTCAATCTGATTTCAGAAAAATTACCCGATTCGTCAAATCCAAATTCGCATACATAATGCTCTTTCATGATAACTTCGGGCTCTTCGGCCAAGTGTGCGGGTACTTCCATTATTTTGGGCTCGGCTTCCCAGTCGTAGTCCTTTACATAAAACGGTGCCCGTTCTTGTGCAAACGACAAGACAGGCAAGAATAATAAAAGAATAAGGCGTGCTTTCATTTTATATTTTTTTGAGGATAAGGCTTTCGTTCAGAGATTTATTCATTTTTATGGCCAGTTCATTCCAGCTTTCAAAATATTCGGGGTTCAGTATCAAGCATTTCAGCTTGAAGGTTTGTTTCAGGGTTATTACATTTCCCTGCCGCGAATAGCTTATGTTGTATGAAAACATGTCGCCATCAGAATTGAAATTTGCCGGCAATTCGTCCACCGCGTAGCCATCGGGTATGGTAAAGTGGAACTCCGTAATTACATCATATTTATAATCATATTCAAATGGGAATTCGCGGTCTTTTTCAATTTTTGTTTGCAGAAGCTCGCGGCAAAGGCTCAGGTTTACAAATATTTCGTCTTTGTATTCGGTAGCGTAGCCATCAATGTTGAATCTGAAATTAATAGCGGTGGGTTGGTGTTTGTTTTCACTGTTTTCCACCTCATACCTTTTCAGGTCAAATTTATTATTTCCCAACTCAAGGTAGCTTTTGTAGGCTTTGCGCAGCTCTACCGTATCTAAATCTACAAACAGGCGGTTGTGTGCGTCTTTCAAATAGCCATTGAGATACAGGGTAGATGCTCCGGTAATTTTGCGTCCTTTCAGCGTAACGTCGGCCACGTATTTATAATAATTGCTGTCAGCCGGCACCACAGGTATGGTATATACTTCGTAGTGCTCATCATCAATACCAATAAGTGCTTCTTTGCCTTGTATGTGGTC
>WGNN01000012.1 GCA_016124515.1 bacterium | reverse complement strand
TGATGTACCATCAAACAACGTAGTACTTACCTACTGCTACGACAAATGCAAAACCTGTGGCGGCGATGATCCAATTTTGGCCATCAGCACCCCACAAAGTGTATCAAACTTTGCTGTGTATCCAAACCCAACAAGCGGCAACACCAAATTTGCATATACCCTTGAGCAAACCGAGCAAGTAACCCTTAATGTTTACAACATGTTGGGCGCTGTAGTTGCTACCGTATATGGCGGCACTCAACCCGCAGGTACTTATACCCTCGAAGTATCGCTTGCCAACTTAGACCACGGCATGTACATTTACAAAATGCAAGTAGGCGATAGCAGCACACAAGGACAAATTGTGAAACAATAGGATAGTTTTCATATTTTTTTTTGAAACCCCGTTGCCTTGGCAACGGGGTTTTTTTATGTTTAGTCAACAGCCCAATAGCGGTTTTCACCAGGTGTAAGACGCTTTTTGCCACAAAAAAACACTTGCAGCATGAGCGGTGGTACAATTTGATAAGCTTGGTGCCAACACAACATTTGTCACAAAACATGCCGCCCTATTTACGGTAGTTTGCAATGGAATAACCAAACAACAAATGATATGAGCTACTATTTCAGCGCCACATTACATACCGGTTTTGATGAAGCCGTGGAACAAGTAAAAGAAGCGCTCAAATCCGAAGGTTTTGGCGTATTGACACAAATTGATATTCAGCAAACGCTGAAGGCCAAAATTGGTGCTGACATGAAGAAATACTTGATTTTGGGTGCCTGCAATCCACAGTTTGCACACAAGGCCATAGAAGCCGAACCAAAAGTGGGCGTGTTTTTGCCCTGCAATGTGCTGGTACAAGAAAACGATGAGGGCACTGTTGAAGTAAGTGCCGTTGACCCAATTGCTTCTATGCAGGCCATCAACAATCCGCAGCTTGGCCATTTGGCAGCAGAAGTTCAGCAAAAAATAAAGCGGGTTATCGCCTTACTTTCCTGAGGTTGCTATTCATTTACATCCATTAGTTCGGGCACATTCTCCAGGTTTATGAGGGAGTGCATACCGTTGAATGGAACTTCGTCCTTTTCGTATTTAAATGTATCGGCAAGGGTAGAGGTGAGGTTGGCATCGTCAAGCGCCATGTGTATATCCTGCATGGTAAACTGGCAGGGGTGCTCGTAGCCGCCGGCGTGGGTTAGGGTAAGCAATTCTTTTCTGAAGGTTTTGAGGTAAGAAGCAGTACGCTCGGCTTTGTCGTGTATGTTTATACCTGATTGCAGCCATTTGTTTTGCGTGGCAATACCGGTGGGGCAACCATTGGTATGGCACTTTTGCGCCTGTATGCAGCCCACCGCCATCATGGCTTCGCGTGCCACATTTACCATATCGCAACCCATGGCAAAAGCCATTACTGCTTTGCTGGGAAAACCCAATTTGGCTGAGCCGATAAATACCACCCGCTGTGTGATTTCAAATTGCTTGAACAACTTGTAAATTTTGGCAAAACCATAAATGAAAGGCAGCGACACGTGGTTGGCAAAACTCATGGGTGCCGCACCGGTTCCGCCTTCGCCGCCATCAATGGTTATAAAATCGGGTCCGCGTCCGTCTTTTGACATACTCCAGGCCAATTGTTCCCATAAAATAGTTTTGCCAATGGCTCCTTTTATGCCTACGGGCAAACCGGTTTTTTCAGCAATTTCTTCTATCCAATCTATTAAGCCGGGTACGTCTTTAAAAGTGCTGTGGCTTGCCGGACTTATCACATCCTTGCCCATAGGTACACCGCGTATATCCGATATTTCATGCGTGATTTTAGCGGCGGGCAACACACCCCCTTTTCCGGGTTTTGCGCCTTGCGAAAGTTTTACTTCAATAGCCCTTATTTGCGGATAGTCTTTGGTGAGTTTTACCAGTTTGTCCATGCTGAACTTGCCGTTTTCATCGCGCACACCAAAATAAGCCGTTCCCACTTGAAAAATGACGTTAGCACCGGTGCGGTGGTAGGGCGAAAAGCCACCCTCGCCTGTGTTGTGGTAGGAGCCCGCCTTGGCTGCACCACGGTTGAGCGACTCTATGGCGCGCGCCGAAAGCGATCCGAAACTCATGGCTGAGATGTTGATAACCGATTGCGGATGAAATGGACGTTTGCGCTGCGGGCCAATAACCTTTGCGCAGGGCAAAAAATCGGGCTTTTGGTGGTTTATATGATTTTCTGATGGCTCAAAAGGCAGCATGGCATTGTTTATAAAAACGTAGGAGTGCTGGTGTATGTCTTGGTCGGTGCCAAAGCCTTGGTAGTTGTTTTGCTTTTTGGCCGAGGCATAAACCCAACTGCGCTCGCTGCGGTTAAAAGGCAGTTCCTCGCGGTTGTTGGCCACAATATATTGCCGCAGTTCGGGCCCTATTTTCTCGAGCCAATAGCGTATATGACCCACCAGCGGAAAGTTGTGTTGGATGATGTGTTTGCGTTGCAGAAACACATCGTAGATAAAAACGAGTAGGAGGGCTATCAAAATCCAGCCCCAGAAAGGAATGTCGCTAAGGTTCATAGTTATTCTTTATGTGTTGGTTTGTAGTACAGCTTGCCTCCCCATTTGTCGAGTACAAAGTTGTACCACTTTAAAAAATCCATACCTACCAGGCCCTGGGCAAATTCACCGTCGCCCTGTGAGTAGCCATCTTTAAATAAGCCGCCGCGCACCATTGTTTGTCTCATACCATCTATCTGCACGCTGGGCACGCGGGTTAGCATACCTTCTATGCCTTCGCCGGTGGGGCCATACAAACGCATGCTGCCGCGGTCTTTTTGTATTTTATACAACTTGTATTCGTTGGTTATGTATTTATCAAGCTGAAAACCCACCTCGCTGCCGTGGTTTATTTCTACACGCACTTCGGCAGAGTCGCCGCTATCAAAAGCAAACCAAGCCTTGAGCAAGGGATAGCGGTTCCAGCTGATGGTTTCTATGGCATGGAAACCTGCCGGAGCATCAAATCCCTTGGTGTCGTATAGGTTTATTTTGCTGTTGTCCAAATCTATATGTACTATGTAGCGGTCAACCCACTCTTTACCTAACACCATATCTATGCGTTTGTTGAGATAAGGCGCAGTTGCCTGTGAGCGAACGGTTTCAAATGTGTCGGTAAAGCCATCAAAAGCCACCCCAAAATTGGTAAACATATTCAGCTCTGTAGTGCCTTCAGAATTGGCCATTTTGCCGGTTTCGGTGTAGTCTATGCGGTATTTTTGCGCGGTGCCTGAATGCATATACGCGTAGGTGCCGGGGTCAAAAAGTACCGTTATTTCATTTGAATCTAAAATATGCGCCGTAAAGAATATTTTGCTGCCAAAAAGCTTGAAATTGATGGAGTGGAGCGGAGTAGCCGCTTGCAGCATATTGACGGTGAGTATAAATAGTAGGGTTGCCAGTGTTTTTGGGGCTGCCTGCATACGCTAAATTTGTGCTAAAAGTAAGATATTTTGCAGCTTTTCGACATAACAAAACCAAAACGTAATACAGTGCCCGTGCTGATAAGTTTTCCGCACAGCGGCACTTTTATTCCAAATGATATTATAGACCAATACCGCCCCGAAGCCATTTCGTTTATAGACGATACCGATTGGTTTTTGCCCGATATTTATTCGTTTGCTCAGGATTTGGGCATTACTACCATAAAAGCAAACTACTCGCGCTGGGTAATAGACCTGAACCGAAACCCAAACAGCACACCGCTATACAATGATGGCCGTTTGATAACCGGCTTGTGCAGCACTACCGATTTTTTTGGAAATCCAATTTATAAATCGGGAATGGAGCCCGGAACAGTTGAAATTGAACGAAGAAAGGAGCTGTATTTTAAACCCTATTATGAAGCCATACAGCGTGAACTTGATGAATTAAAAGCACAATTTGGGCAGGTATTGCTCTACGATTCGCACAGCATCCGCTCGGTGGTTCCTTCCATACAAAAAGAGCGTTTCCCCGATTTGATACTGGGCACAGCCGATGGCGCGAGTGCCCATGCGCAACTGATTGCCACCGCTCGCGAATGGTTGGCAAAAGGTCCCTACGAGTTGAACTATAATCACCCATTTAAAGGCGGCAACATAACCCGGCATTTTGGCCGCCCGGCAGAAAACCAACATGCCCTGCAACTGGAGCGTTGCAAAGATTTGTACATGAAAAACGATGAGAAAGAACTGGACCATGAAAAGGCGGAAACCATGCGCGGCGTACTGAAACCCTTTTTCGAAAACCTGATTACACAAATGAACCATGTTGGCTAAAATCTATCGCTTCAATGGCTTGCTTACCGAAAATGGCTGGCTTTGCCCGGCTTTTGTACATACCAATTCGCAGGGCCACATTTCACATATTTCAGACCAAAAGCCGCAAATGGGGCTTATTGACTATGTAGATGGCTATGCCATTCCCGGGTTTCAAAATGCCCATTCGCATGCTTTTCAATACGCCATGGCGGGCCTGGCCGAGATACACTCTACCCAACAAACGCCCGACGACTTTTGGAGCTGGCGCGAAACCATGTACGCCATAGCACTACAGGTAAATCCTGATCAGATGGAAGCCATAGCCACCATGCTTTACAGCGAAATGCTGCGCCACGGCTATACTAGTGTGGCAGAGTTTCACTACGTGCACCACGATAAAAATGGCAGCAAATACAACAAGCTATCTGAAATGGGCGAAAGCCTGATGAGAGCAGCAGAAAACAGCGGCATCCACCTCACGTTGGTTCCTATGTTTTACCAAAAAGGTGGTTTTGGAAAAGCGCCAAACGAGGGCCAAAGGCGCTTTATCTCAGCCAATACCGAGGAGTACCTGCAATTGCTTGAAGCTACCGAAAATGCTGCTTCAAATTATAAAAACACGCAAGTGGCATTTGGTTTCCATTCTTTGCGGGCGGTTGACGAGCAATCAATGCTAAGTGCTTTGCAACATGCGGGCGACAAACCCATTCATATACACATTGCCGAACAATTGAAAGAAGTAGCCGATTGTTTGGATTTTTACGGAAAACGTCCGGTGGAATGGTTGCTGCAACATGCTAAGGTAAACCACCAATGGCATTTGGTACACGCCACACATTTGAATGAGGCGGAAGTGCAAACCTTGGCCGCCAGCGGGGCGCAGGTGGTTTTGTGTCCGAGCACCGAAGGCAATCTGGGCGATGGAATTTTCAGGCTAAGAGAATACATGGCAGCCGGTGGGCGCTGGAGTATAGGTACCGACAGCCACATAGGCATTGACCCCAAAGAAGAACTGAGATTGCTGGATTATGGTCAACGCCTTACAAGCCACAAACGCAATACCTACTACAACCGGCAGATGGGTGATGCCGGATATTTTGCCATAAAAGAAGCATTACTTTCGGGCAGGCGCGCCATGGGCAATTATTGCGAGGCTTTTTTTGGAATAGCCGAGCCTTTTGATGCTGTGGTAATTGATGCGCAAAGCCCTTTGGTTGCTGTGTCGTCAACCGAGAATTTGCTCAGCACATGGCTGTATGCCGGCGATGCTACAAGCCTACTTGGCACTATAGTAAATGGCCAATGGAAAGTGCAGCGAAACCGACATGCAGATTTTCACCAAATTGCACAAGACTTTAAAAAGGCTTTGAAGCAAATGGCAATTCGCTAGATGGAGAGACTTTATTCCAGTAAGTAGGCATCAAGCTTTTCTACAAGCGCTTGCAAAAGCTCCTCTTTTATACAGCCGTTTACATAAAGATTCGGATCGTTGTAATCTATACCTTCGCAGCCATAACCCATGTATGCGTAGCGGGTAATACCGGTTTTGTCAATGAGAAAAATGGCAGGCGTACCGTCAAAGCCAAAAAATTGGTAGTCAAGTTTTTTAAAGGGGTCTGACAACACAAAATAACCATCAAGCCTTTTGAGCACCCTTTGGCTGTGGGCGTCTTCGGCCAACAAGGTTTTTTTGGGCTGCATCCCAAATGCAATAAACTTTACTCTATCGCCATACATGTTTTGCACGCTGTCGAGCAAGGCCATTTCAAGCGCGCTGCCAGTGCATTGTGAGCCAAAAAGCGTTACAAAGAGCACCTTACCTTGGTATTCTTCGGGTTTCAATTGGTTGTCATAGATGTCAGTAAAGGTTTGGTATTCAATATGTTTAAAATACGGCACATTGTGATAAAAATTCCAAAGCGCAAGACCTCTATAGCCTTTGCTGCGCACCCAATTTCTGGGTGGTTCTTCCAGAGTAAGCCATTCTTCATCAAAAACGGAAGGTCGCGGCGACTCATATTTTATTTCACGGGTGTCAACCACCTCGTTGTTGGCATTGGTGGTAATAAGCCGCATGGTTTGTTCTTTGCCTATGGGTACGTAATAAATGGGCTTGTCTTGTACACACAGTTTTTTCATACTGCTGTAATATTCGTTTATAAATTGGCAGTGTACGGTGTTCTCTTCCGGAAGCCCTTCTAAGTCAATAGTGAATTTATATTCAAAAAATTGGTACAGAACCTTGGAGTCAGGTACAAACTCTTCTTTTTTGTCGGGAATCAATCGGGTGTCATCCAAAACAAAAGAAACATCGAGCAGTTTGGCGAACGTGGTAGCGGTGCCCAAAATGAGCAAGAGGGAGGTTATAATAAATTTCATGTGCTCAAATATGGGATTATTTTTGGAAGGGTGCTCGTCCGGCACAATTGCTCAAACCCACTAAATTGTTTTTTATGCCAAAAATATAATCGGCTTTTCAATCAAGCAAATGCTGGTTTTTGCACAAGTTTGTAAGTACTAAGTCAAAGTAGATAGATGAGCCATTTGAACGAAACCCCTGAATTTTCACTGAAACAAGTGCGAAAGATTCTTGAAAAGTTGAGCAAAGACTATGAAAGCAATTTTAAGAAAGGTAATGTGCTGTATATCAATGGCGCTACCCAAATACTGAGCAAAGGTGGACAATACTATGAAGTAGCAGTGCAAGATGAATATAAAGACCATCAGGTATCGATAGCGTATGAGGAGGGCTTGCAGACTAAGTGCAGCTGTAAAACAAACGATTGGTGCAGCCACCAAATAGCTTCTATGTTGCAAGTGGCCGAGTTTATGGCAAGCGATGCAAATACTGACGCGCAACCCGAAGGCAAAACCTATACACGTGAGGGGATGATAAAGCGAGTAATGGAAGAGAGGAAAGCCAAGGCCCAAAAAGCCGACTATAAACTATCATTCAACGACAACAAATTTGGGGAGCACCTGCTTGTAAATGAACGCGGTGTGCGCTATAAAATAACCCTGAGGGATTTTGAACACGATACCGGTTATTGCAATTGCCCCGACCACCAAACCAACAAGTTGGGTACCTGCAAGCATTTGATGTATGCTTTTGATAAAATTGATAAAAAGCTAAAAAAACAATCGCATGATTATCCTTTTATTGAGCTGTATTTAGATCCGCTCAATGATTATAAAATCAGCTGGTATTATCAGGGCGAATTACCAACGAATGAGCTTGCACTACTCAACCGTTTTTTTGGTCAATCACAATTTGTGGAAGAAACCGAAACACTCCGAATTTTTGATTTAATAAAAGAAGCTGAAATTAATAAACTCTTTAAAATACGGCCTGAGGTGTTGGGCAAGGTAGAAGAAGCCTTTGACCGTGAATTGCTAAACAACCTGCAAGCAGCTACAGAATTTGACTACAGCAACATAAAAGCCACCTTATATAATTACCAAAAAAAGGGAGTTGAATTTGCAACTTTTAAAAAGGGTGCCATTATAGCCGATGAAATGGGTTTGGGAAAAACAATACAGGCAATTACAACCGCCGTATTTAAGAAAAAATACCTTGGCTTTTCTAAAGCTCTTATTATCTGTCCCGCCTCGCTAAAAGGTCAATGGAAATCTGAAATTGAAAAATTTTGTGATGAAAGCGCACAAATAATCGAAGGTTTTCCCGACGAACGTGCAGCACTTTATAATAACGATACCTGTTACTTTAGCATAATAAACTACGAAACCGTGCTGCGCGATCTGAATGAAATAAACAAAGCGGGCTATGATTTTGTGGTGCTTGATGAAGCCCAACGCATTAAGAACTTTGAAACACTCACTGCCACCGCCATAAAAGGCATCAACAAAAAGCACGCACTTGCCATTACAGGCACTCCCATTGAAAACCACTTGATTGATTTATACGCCATTGTAGAGTTTTTGTATCCGCACATGCTCACCCCGCTTTGGGAGTTTTCATACCAACACTGCTATTTCGACACCAAGCATAATAACAAGATAACAGGATATTATAATTTAAATGAGCTAAAGGAACGTTTGAAAACCATTTTGCTGCGCCGTGAAAAAGCCGATGTATTGACGGAACTCAATGAGGTAACCCAAATTGATGTGCCCATAGAAATGCATGAAGTACAGCGCGATTACCATGCTTCGGCAGCATATTCCATTGCGGCAATTTTGCATAAAAAATTCAAAACAGCTTTTGATTGGCAGCGCATATTGAGCGGATTGCAAACCATGCGCATGGCCTGCGATTCTTCATTTCTTGTTGACAAGGAAACACATCACTCGCCCAAGCTTGATGCACTGGAAGAAATTCTGATGGAAAAGCTTGATATTAAAAACAACCAGCGGAAAATCATCATTTTTTCAGAATGGCGTGTAATGAATGGGTTAATAGGCAAAATGCTGCGTAAAAATAACATTGGCTATACCGAACTGAACGGGAGTGTGCCGGTGAAAAAGCGCAAGAAGTTGGTTGAGGAGTTTGAGCAAAATCCAAAGTGTCGCGTGTTTTTGTCAACCGAGTCGGGTGGTGCCGGGCTCAACCTGCAAGTGGCCGATACGGTTATCAATTTTGAATTGCCTTGGAATCCGGCAAAGAAAAACCAGCGCATTGGCCGAATTGACCGCCTGGGACAAACCAACAAGAAACTAACCGTATTGAACCTGATAACCCGCAATTCGATAGAAATGAGCATTGCGAGTGGTCTTGCACTCAAACAAAACCTTTTTGACAATGTGCTTAATAAAAACTTCAACAAAGACTTTGTCGATTTTTCTGAAAAGGGAAAAGGTCAGTTTTTAAAGGATTTGGAACTTGCCATGGCGGAATTTGCACAAAATACTAATAGCGATATTGAAGAAAATGATGAATTGCTGCAACTTACCGAAGAGCACCAAACCCTGCGCAAAGAGGAGGAAGCAAGTACCAAGGAGCGTATAAAGAAACTGGAGGAAATGGAGTCGGTAATGCAAAAAGGAATGGACTTTTTGGCTGGAATTTTTAAAATGAACACGGGAAAAGACCTGAACCAAAACGAGTCAAAAATTGAAATTGACAAAGAAACCGGCGAGGTGGTAATGCGATTTAAGTTTTGAAATTAATGTGCTCTCAATCAGGTTGCACTCCGGTTTGTAGCTGATTTACCGCCGAGACTTTTTAAAGCTTTAAGCCAAAGCAAGTACTTATCCATCAAATCTTTCAAGTGAGCTTAACCGTTCGTCGTATTATTGGGTAGGTTCAACGTATAAAATTGAAGAAGGACATCATTCCCATACTTTTGGGGGCATAATGAACACACAATCTCCACATCAGAGCCTGTATTACAGGCTACTCAGGCCATCTATTGTCATCGCTTTTTGTTGGTTTTTATATTTTCCGCTGTATGCCAAACAGTTCAGTGGCCACTACAATATTGGTAAACAAAGCAATAGTCATTTTTCGTCGCCCACAGCCGCATTGGCAGCCCTTGCCAACGATACGGTTACAGGTCCGGTGGTTTTTCATCTGGAAGAAGGTGAGTATTTTGGTTTGCTTGAATTGCTGAACCCGGTTTATGGTGTGAGCCATAAAAATACTGTTACTTTTACCGGAGACGGTGCAGACATTTCTAAAACCATAATTAATTGTAGTGTAGAACATGTATTGCATTTTGAGAATGTTCAACATTTCAGATTCAACAACCTGAGCATTATTGTGCAATCGAGGTATTATACCGCAGGTAGAATTATTATTGATTTTAAAGACTGTCTTGATATAGATTTCAGGAATGTATATTTCGATAATATCTCCCTTTCGCCTTATGTAAAAAATCCCACAACTGCCTATAATGTATATTTAGACCATAGCGATTCATGCGATTTTGTGAATTGCAATTTCCACCAACAATTCATTTCTATGGGTTGCCATAATGTTTATTATTATTACAGCAAACAAAATACCTTGCGCAATTGTGTTTTTGAAGGCGGTGAGGAAGCATTCAGGCAAGTGGGTAGTCAAAGCGATACTCTAAGTACCAATCTTATAGACTCTTGCGATATAAGCGGGTGGGGGAAAACGGCTGTTTACAACTACGGTTTTTCCAACTTAATGCTAATGAATACCAAAATTCACGATGGTGCAGGGGCCTATGACAATGGGTATTATGAGACCAATTGTAGGGGTACGCAACTCATTAACAACACATTTTTTGTGCGCGGAGTGGGCATGCAGTTTTCATCGCCCAATAATTACCCAAACAACCGAACCGATACTACAAGGTTGATAAACAATGCCGTTTCGAGCGATGGATTTGCTCTTTATATTACCGGTGGCGATTTGCTGAACATTTACCACAACTCATTCAGATGCACTCAGTATAGCGAGGCGCTTGTAATTGTGAACAGCCAAACCAAACGGAGGTTTAAGGTAGTAAATAATATTTTTGAAACCTATGGCGGCAGCTATGTAATGGATGTAAACTTAACCAAAGGCGTACCCATATTGTGGGATTATAACAACTATTATCGCCACAAGAGTAGTTCGTATTTTGCCTATTTCAACAAAAACAGATATGCGAGCTACGCCGAGTTGAAAAAGGGAACTTATGGCTTTAAAAACAGTAGAAATGAAGACCCTGAATTTGACAGTCTTGATGTGAGAACGGTAGCTACCGGGCTAAACAACAAGGGAAAAAAACTGAATGCCGGTAGTCCATTTGTAAAAACCGACATTGACGGAGCCAATCGCCCGAATAAATTTGAAAAGAAAGTGGATATTGGCCCCAACGATTATTATTTGTACTGCAAAAATAACCCCACTAATTTGCGGGAGCATTTGGCAATAGGTCAGGTTAAACTAGCCAATTTGCAGAAAAAGAGTGGTTTGGATCCCGATGGATTTAAGTATTACCACCACAAGACAGCCAAATTGCGGAGAGGTGCCACTTATCATATTC
>WGNN01000104.1 GCA_016124515.1 bacterium | reverse complement strand
TTAGCAGTATAGATACTGCGCGTCTCGATAACACCCTTGGTATAGACCCCGCATATACAAAAAAGAACACCTACAGGTATAATTCGCTGAACCAGCTCACCCTGCAGAACACAATAAACGGAGGAACAACCAACTACTTCTACGACCCCGTGGGGCGTCTTATCCTGTCGCAGAATGACAAACAGGCTCCTAACAGCGAATACACCTACAATATTTACGACAAGCAAAGCCGTATGGTAGAGACTGGACAAGTGCAACTTCCCGGCCCCACTTTCAGTAGCTACTCCTACGACTCCATGGCCGCCACAATACGCGCAAATGACAGACAGGATGTAGTATTGACCACTTATGATGAAGAAGCAGTTGACCTGCTCTCTGTGGCTGGCGTTGACAGGCAGGAAAATCTGCGTAAACGGGTGGCTGTGGTAAAGTATTTCGATTCAATATTCTCCACAGACACCGCTTTTGTAGACTATACTTATGCAACACATTACAGCTACGACATGGCAGGAAATGTGAAGACCCTCACCCATGATTTCCCCGAGCTGGCGACTATTGGTCAGCAATATAAAAGAGTGGACTATGACTACGATCTTATCAGCGGTAAGGTAAACATGCTGAGTTATAACCGTGGCCACGCAGACCAATACTACCAGCGTTACCACTACGATGCCGATAACCGGCTGACCTCTGTACAAACCAGCAGTGACGGCTACATATGGGACAACGACGCTACCTATAGCTATTACGACCATGGCCCGCTGGCGCGCGTGGAGCTGGGTAAGCTGCACGTGCAGGGAATAGACTTCGCCTACACCATTCAAGGCTGGCTGAAGGCTGTGAACGGAGACACCCTGGGGCCGGAGCTGGATATGAACAGAGACGGAGATACGGCGTTGGGGTCTGTTTTCTGCCCCGATGTGGTGTCTCATACGCTCGACTACTTCAGGCAGGACTACAAGCCCGTTGCCGCATGGCAGATGCAGCATGTGCCCGACCCCACACTAAATCTGTACAACGGCAATATTGCCCGGCAGACCATGGCCATTGGCAAGTTCTTCTATAACCCACTGCACAAGCAGTACATCTACGATCAGTTCAACAGGATAAAGGAAGCCGACTACTTTAGTGTGAATGCGGATGCCGGCACCATCACCCCTACGGACGACTACAAAAACACCTACGACTACGACCTGGACGGGAATATACTGGCGCTGAACAGAAACGCTGCAAATCCCGGAGGGGCGGGGCTTGCTATGGATAGGATGACTTATGAATACCTGTCTTCTACCTCCAATACCGACCTGCTGGGAAACATCAGTGACTGCGCCGCAGATATACCCGAACACGATATTATGTACTTTTGCCCTGCCGGCCCCACAGCTCCCCGCTATCAATATGACGCCATAGGCAATACCATTATGGATATGGTGAGTGGCCAGGACACCATAGAATGGAACCTGTACAACAAAGTGACGCGTGCAGTAAACAATATGGACACCAGCAGGATGTATTTTGCTTATGATGGCATGGGCAACAGGGTCTCGAAAACCTATGTCCAGAATGTACCACCGGCCACAATAAGAACAAGTACAGATTATTATGTGCGGGATGCCCAGGGCAACATACTTGCTACCTATCTGGGGGTAAAAGAGATAATAGACTCTTCGGGCTCCCCGGCCAAAGATGCCTTTGGTTTGCGATCTCACGAAATGTATGGCAGTAGCAGACTGGGCACAAAGACATATGACCCCAAAATAGTAGGGCGCGAAATTACATATGACGGCCCCGAGGGCTGGTACGACACTATGCGCCTGAATGTACGGGTACCATGGTATAGCCTGGAGTACCAGGACAACATTATTGCTGATAGTGTGAATTTGTACGGAAACTCATGGAAAGACTCGCTCTTTGCATGGCACCGCATGGGCGAAAAACGTTATGAGCTTACCGATCACCTGGGCAACGTGCTTGCCACTATTTCAGATCAGCACAGGATGCGCACCTACGATACCATTCCCGGATACCCCCCCGCCGGGCAGTACCCGGTACTCGCTACCAGCTACAAATCAGAGCTGACAGCGGCTTATGATTATTACCCCTTTGGTATGATGATGCCTGCGCGGATGATGAATATGGATGACTCCTCAGTTTTTTCCAGCTATGCTACGCTGGACCACCTACCCGCCCACAGGTGGATGCCGCTACGCACAGATACATTCAGTAGCGCTTGCGCGCCCTGCAGCATAGACTCGATGGGGACCACCCGGCTGAGCTTTGCTTCGCCGGGGGTGACGGCTATTGACACTTACTATACCACCACGAGTACGGTGCCTTTGCCCCATACGCTGACATATGGCAACTGGATGCTGCGCTACCGTATAGGAGGGCTGCATCCCGGAGTGAAAAACCGTATAAAAATTTATGTTCGTGCGGCAACCATGTCTGCTACAGGCAGATTCGTGTGCGATCTTTTTCAAACCTCCTATTCATTCTCCCTGGACACAATCCCGACCGCCTTTATTTATGGTGCTCCCACCACTATCACTGCTGTTGTAGGTCCCCCCTATCCGGTACCAACAGATACTGCTGTAATATTGGCTATAGGCTGGCAAAAGCTATTTGACACCACTTCTCCGCATCCGCCCTACGACTATTCCATTACCTTAGATAGCATAGTTACAGAATACGACTCTGTTGTAGATATACATAACGCTATTACACTCCTGAATCAGGGGACTAGTTACCCCTATGGGTTTAACGGGCAGGTGAAAAACAATGAGATTGCAGGTGTTGGGAATCAGTATGATTTTAAGTTTAGGGGTTATGACCCGAGAGTGGCAAGATTTAGTGGAGTTGACCCGCTTGCAGCGAAGTATCCTTGGTATACCCCATATCAGTTCGCAGGGAATACGCCAATATGGGCCAGAGATTTAGAAGGTCTCGAACCTTGGTACAGTAACGGCTCCCAAGGACAAGGAGGTCAGAAGGATCAACCAGCCTCACTACACCCCACTGATTTTGGTCCATATTCAGCAGAGTATGCAGAAGCACATGGGGTGAGTGGAGTTCCAACGATAAATTTAGGTGATGTCTCTGTTACTCCTCATCATGATCCCCCAATTCCAGACAAAAATAGTCATGATCCCAATATACATCAAGATTATATGACTTACACTGGAGAAATACCAGGGGAATCAACGTTGGAAAGAGGATTAAGACTTGGTGCAGGTTTTTCCTATGAGGCAAGAAGAGATTGGGCGTCGGGAGGAAGTATGATGTATGGTGGCTATGGTAGAACTACAAGAACTTCCTTAAAGTTGTTAATTGAATTTGGCGATGATGCTGCAATATTAGAAAATGCAGCTAACCTTGCATCAAAAAGAGGATGGTATGATATAGTTGTGCATGGAACCTCAGATGGTAGGGCTTTTTCGATTAATGGACAACGGACAACTGCTGAAGCGTTGTACCGCCAAATATTAGGACAAGGATATACACAAGGTACAAAAATCAGGCTCATGTCCTGTTATTCGGGCTCTATCGAAAATGGTGCTGCTCAGCAATTGTCGAACTTGACACAGGCCCCAGTAATGGCACCGGAAAATTGGCTAACAATAACAGATGGCCTTGGGTTGTTTCCAAAATTTTATATAGGTGAAGGGCGTTGGTTTAAAATGTTTTACCCAAAATAACGAAATGAAAACAATAGGCTTTAGAAAAGAGCATGACGCGCGGATAATCATTGATGAATATATTGACAAAGTCAGCGCAGGGAGTGTGATAATAGATGATAATGAAAGAGTGAAAATAATTAAATACCTGGAAAAGGGGGTTATGATATTTTCAATGACATTATGGTTAACGGATGGAGCAACAAATATCGGTCCATATATAATTTATACCGATGGCGTTTGGATTTGGCCAAGTCATTTCGTATACTACATTAGAAAAGGAGATTATGGCAATTTAAATCAAGATTTTGTAAGCTATATGAGAGAAGTTGATTACATACCTCAAAAAGAAGCGAAAATGTTTTTGTTTTCCAATATGCTTAAGTTGAAGTGATATAATTCCTAATTTGTAAACAATGGAAAATCATATAAAATATACATGTGAATTCGTTGGAGAAGCGTTATGGAAGTATAGAATTGAAAATGCAGAGGGGAGTGCAGGGAACTTTTATGCATTTGGTAGAGATTTCTATGGAGCCAAGATTACTCAAATGACACAAGTAGATGTTGTTGAAACAGTCAATCTTGCAAAGTCGAGAGGTGGCTTATTTCATGTTGAGAAATATAAAAGTATGCCTACATACGATGCTAGTGGCAATTTCAAAGAGAATAGGAAATTTTCTGTTAATGGCAATCATGGCTTTACTTCATATATTTTGAATTACGAGGTCAAGACGCTTAACGTAAATACACCTACAGCTGATTTATTTGACCAGCTCTCAAAGGGGGTAGATCAAGCTGTAATAAACGGCATTGGCAAGAACGACCAGTTTATAGGTGCTCTGGTTACAGATCAAGCAGCATGGCAAAAAGTTGAAGGTAATCGATGCCTTGGAGACAGGAATAAACAATCAGACAGTTACACAACCACCACCCGATAACAATGAGGAAAATTAATTTCATTATTTTATTTGTATTATCTACGATGATTTGTAAAGCGCAGTACAATGACTTAAACTTAGGTTATGTACTAAAGAACATATACAATCGGGACGTTGCGGAAGTCTTAGTGAGAGATATAGACAAGCTGGCAGTTTTGCTTGATAGCGCAACTTCCTATTATTCGCCAACAAACGCAGACAGTATTATGCATGTGTTGGAGGTTTTGTCACAATATGCAGATGGTGCTACTACAGAATTAATTGCCGTATCTTCTTTTGACTTGTTTTTAAAAAATCCAGAAGGTTTTCTGAAATGTATTTGCAAGAACACGCTCTATCATCTGGAAAGCATGTTCTTAATTGAGGTATGTATTGACGTAAATCAAAAAGGACACTATAAGTCAAAAGAAGAGGTTCAATCGCTAATTACGAAATTGAAAAAACAAAGCGACTGCAATAGGAAATTCTATAGACGGTTAAGTAAGAAGTTGGATACAGTTGTATGTAGGTGATTGCAGAGCATTGTGGTATTCCGTCCTCGCCGGGTCTTTCCGCTTTTTTCGGCGGGAGACCCGGCGACATCAGGGTACTGGCGCAGAATAGGGCACACACAAATCGTGTAATAATTGCACTATTACCATGTGTATCTTTATGATGGTATGGGCAACCGGGTATCTAAGACCTACGTTAAAAATATGCTTCCAGCAGCTGTCAGGGAAACGACAGACTATTATGTAAGGGATGCCCAGGGCAACATTCTCGCCACTTACAAGAAAGTTAAAGACTTTGAAGCGGTCACGGGTACCCTCCTCAAGGAGACCTACGGACTGAGGTCGCACGAAATGTATGGAAGCAGCAGGCTTGGCACCAAGAATTATGATACCAAGATAGTGGGCTGGGAGGCCGCAATATTACCAGGTGAGTTTTGGTTTGACACAGCGCGCCTCAATGTGTGGGCACCCTGGTATAGCCTTGAGTACCAGGACAACATCATTGCTGACAGCCTGAACCTGTATGGGAACGCATGGAAAGATTCTCTGTTTGCCTGGCACCGTATGGGTGAAAAGCGGTATGAGCTTACAGACCACCTGGGTAATGTACTGGCCACTATTGCAGATCAGCACAGGATGCGTACATTCGATACCATACCGGGATATCCTCCCAATGTCAATAATCCGGTATTGGCCACAAGCTATAAAGCTGAGCTTACTGCCGCTTACGATTACTATCCTTTTGGTATGATGATGCCTGAAAGGATGAATAGCGTGGACGATACGTTTACTACAAGTCTGCCTAGCTATGCTACACTCGACCACCTGCCGGCACACAGATGGTTGCCAATACGCACAGATACATTCACTACCGCTTGTGCACCATGCAACATAGACTCTATGGCTACTACCCGGCTGAGCTTTGCTTCTTCCGTGGTGACGGCAATTGACACTTACTATACCACCACGAGTACGGAAGGTCGTCAAAAAGGCCATATCCTATTCTAACTACAGGAAAGCCGAGTGTAAAAATCAGGTTAGATTTGAAAGGAAAGCAAATGATTCTACTAAAAAATTTGGAACGGTTAATCCAACAGTGGTTGCCAAGTGGAAAAATTTTAACCCTGGGGGAAACGGTGTTGTTGACATAGATAAAGGCTATACTTACGGCTCAATACTGTGTTTCATTTTAAATCATTTTCGCGCGTTCCTGCCAGCAATACATTTCGCATTCTCTTTTATTTTCTCCGCAACTTTGGCCTTACAATTACTTTCGAAAACCGGATGATCGGTACAATGCGCCTCTTGTATCCTAAATCGCGTTGTCGAATATTGCGACAACAACAGCAGTTCCTTTTCGGTCAAATCAAAGTAGCTGTACTGTATGGTGTTGCGGATTGATCTACTTTGCTCCTTGCCAAACCTTACATTGCTTTTCGAGATTACAGCGTTGTTAGACAACTTAAGCGAGATACTAACGGGGGAGCAATCACACGATTCTTGGTCTTCGGTTATCACGAGTACTTTCTTGCCTCCACCGGATACAAAGTGAAGGGTGATCTTGAACGAGCAATCTGAATTACCTGGGCCTTTGAGTATCCCCGGAATACCTCCGTTTGCTATTTTCACTGGTTTTGTCCAATGAACAACAGAGCCATCAAATTGGTCTGTTTTTGAATAGAGTTTGCACTGCGCAACGCTACTGTTGCTAAACAACAGGCTGGCTAGAATAAGTGTCAGCACGTTCTTCATAATTATTAGATTTAGAGGGTGAGAAATATTATTGGAATAGTACCAAGGGCTACGACGACGACACCGAGAACAATTCCCAAGACACACAATACCCGCAGGAATGTTCTATCTCGGTAGGCTTTTAACCCCATCTTTCCAGAGATACCCGCTGCTGTGCCCAATACGACCAGTACCAGACTGAGGTGTGGCGAGGCAAGTGCCAACCCCAGCAATGCACACCCAATAGAGAAATAGGCAAGAAAGCCATTCTTCTCTTTGGGTCTCGTACTCAGCACTTTGTCTGTGCTATGCTCCAAGAATGAGTATTGCGTAGTGAAGTTGGACTGTGTGATTTCGTTTGCTTTTACCGGAGCATTTTGTATCACAAATGCGGCGTAAATCTGATTTCGACACACAAGAAGTAAGAAAAGCAAAAGTGTTAGGCAGAATACTTGTTTCATTCGCAAAAGATTTTCGGTTTTAAAAAGAGGACTAATACAGTACTGCGAATATACATTGATTATTTTATTTACTTCACTATAGTGAAGTGTTTATTTTTTTGTGCAAGGTTACTTTCGATTTAGAAAGTACATAGGTGTTATACCCGATTGACAAATACGTTATAGAAAAGGTCCGCGAGAAGAGAAAGGAGAGAGGCATGTCCCAATCCGATCTTTCATTTGAATTGGGGCTTGCCAACAGCTTGGTGTCTAAGGTTGAAAGCGGGAAATACGGGAAGAAGTATAACGTACATCACCTCAACGAGATAGCAAGAGTCCTTGATTGCAGTCCCGCAGACTTTCTCCCAGACGCACCATTGTAGTTAGTCGTATAACCATCACCAGCGGTATGTAAGCAAAGAAAAAAGTCCGTTACAAACTGCAACGGACTTAAAATGTTTTCATAGCGATCATTCACAACTAGTTATTCTTCTTGCGCAACAGACTCAGCACCGTCACCAGTACCAACCACATAGTCAATACTCCGTATCGCAAGGCTGCAAGCAGTTAGTAATGCATGTCGGCTTTTCACAACGTACTCGTACCAGTTTGTTGCACCGCACCCTTCATACTCTATTACTCCAGCAATACCAGTTAGAGAATACAGGTGTGCGGAAGCAATTTCTGCAACCAGTTCTTCAAGGGAACAACCGGGGTAACCAATCTCCTGCATTTGCACCAGCCCCACACGATCAAGGCGGGTTACATGTCCGGTACAATGCACCAGTTGGTGAAGTAAGGTGGCATAGTAATGTTCCTCGCTGGGAAATGTTGATTTCTTCGGCATGTTTACCACGTCAGATACCGGATCATAAAATGGTCGGGTAGCTTTGTGGCTTATCTGAGGCTTGTTGGTCATCTCCTTCGCCAATTGCTCACAGGCTGCTAAAGGGTTCTCCTCGCCAACATGCTTCGTAACCAGGTCTGGCGATATACCACCACATTGTGAGACATTGTACACCCGGTAGTAGCTGAGTTTACCCGGTGAAGCCTCTCCGTCTGTAGCCCTCCAATAAGCAACTATGTGTGGATGCTCATTAGGGCGAATGGTTCCACCAATGTCAGCTAATTGGTTTTCCGTTAGGAAGTAGTTTGTCTCGTAGCCAACCATACCCAGCAAAATGGCGTTAATGCCGCGATACGGCTTTTTCGATACAAGGTTAGTTGGCATACCTGTCTCATGCCAGGGAACCACCCAGGGAACAATACCTTGTTCCAGCTTTTCCAGAATTACGTTGGTAATAATACCAACTACATCATTGTTTGCGCCCCGTTGTGGAGCCGTCTGTGCTTCCATACTCAATGTTGTTTTGTAAAAGAATGATTTGTCTTCTCCAGCATACCAAAGCAAAGGGAACGAACAATAGGGTACATTTGCCGGGTTAGGCAAATACACAAGGGAAAGATGTTCCAGGCTAAAACAATGTCAATTGGGAACCCTGGTCCATAGAAGCGTCTCCTGACTCTGACGGCAATTGAACATTGGGAGAGGAAGAGGGACTTTTAGCCATAGCATTGTGGTAAATGTCCCAAAGCAAAGAGTGTTCCTTTTCCTCTATTCGGAATATCCCAAACGGAAGAAAAGATAGCTTATAACTCACCCGAAAGTCATTTCGGTCAAGCGCGTTGGCACACATTATTTCACCACCAAACACACCATTGAGAAATAGGGTAATAGCAGCCATTTTTACACAGGTATGGTCTATGTCTATTCCATAATACCTATGCTGCCTGCCAAAGCTCTTAGAACCTGCCAGCAACATTCTCCCACTGCCACAGGTAGGGTCCAATATTCGTTTCTGCTGTCCGCCTTCTGGATTGGTTCCCGAAGTTGTCCTGGCGATGAACATACAAACTGGCCAAGGGGTAAAATACTGTGAAGCACCCTTACGGTACAGATGCTGTTCGTAATACTCTCCAAGCAGGTCATTGCCGGTGTCACTATCAACTCTATCCTCCATTTCACACACAAGGGCGCCTAACATCTTGGGAAACACATCACAGGTTCTGTCGTGTTTGTATTTCTGAATAGTTGCCAAATACTCGTCCTCGTAGTAAGACTTTCGGGTCTGTGGGTTTTGTGCAAAGGCGCACAATGTCAGCGTGAGAAAATCGTCAAACACTTCGCGGATATTGTACCGGTACCCAAACGAGTCCAGCAAACTGCCGAACGTTTCTTTTTTGCTTTTCATAGAACTGTTTTTATGAAAAGCATACCAGATAAATACCTACATCACAGGAGAACCATTTTGCCGACTTAGTCCAAAAGGGGGACTGGAGGCATATTTCCTCCAATGTCCAACAACAGTCCTCCTTTTCGTTCAAGAAGTACCATCCGAACCATCCCATCCCCTGTACCAACAATACAGTAAAGGGTTATGACCTCTCCCTGTATCTGCCACACAAACTTCGCTCCTCTGAGAATATTACCAATTGCCTCTGCCGAGAGTCCCCCAACGCCAAACACCTCCTGTATCTCTTTTACGCCCGCTACCTCCTCCCATTCACTGAGAGAAATGCCCAATGATGAATTCGTCATACGATTACCATACCAGCCCGACTTAAAGGAAATCTAAACGAAAACAAGAGCAATCCTAAACTGGATTGCCCTTGTCAGAAGCCTGGCACCATTAATACCGCTTCTTGTTACTTATTTCCGCACACAACACTGCCTCAAACATCTTGTGGTAGTAGTTCCGTTGATTGTTCCGCTCCCGGGAGTATTCCTTCCGTAAGGCTGGGTAGGCATCAGAGACGTAGTCTGCAATAGATTTCTTTGCGCTCCTATATCGCTTTCCTGCGGCTTCCTGTAAGTCATGAATGCTGTACTCATCTACAGCCATACCTTTGCTGTCGGCATACCTGGTAATACCTTCTGCTAGCTGTTGTAATGGCCCGGAGACATAGCAAGGGTCAATGTGTTTAATGGCAATGCAGGTAAC
>WGNN01000143.1 GCA_016124515.1 bacterium | reverse complement strand
ATCAATTGATCCTATATAGGATTTCAATTCATTGGCGGTGGTCAAATAAATTAAATCCTCACGTTGAAAAGCTACGCGGATTTCTTTTTCGCTGAAGCTTAAACCGCCCTTTTTTGCCAAGGTATCAGGATTGATGAAAACCGCTGCTTTGGTGGCCGGATCTAAACTGTGCGCATATTGTGGCAAAAATTCTTTTTTCAGGCTGCTGAATGTATGCAGCTCCAATAGGGCCATACTTTCAAACTGCGGATATTGCTGTGCCACTGCTTTTACCGAGGCTGTGACCTTGCTGGGCGAATGGGCAAAATCTTTGTACAAAACATAATGACTGCTTTTTACAAGACATTCCAAGCGTCGGCCCGCACCTTCAAATGAACTTATTGCCTTGAAAAAATCCGTGGCTGAAATGCCTATTTCTTCGCATACCAAACGCGCGCCTTCCATATTTTGCAAATTATGCTCTCCTATAATTTTTACAGGTGTTGTCAAACCGTCGTGTTCTACCACCGTCTCTCCATCTATAACTTTATAACTTGGTGTGTTGTATGGTTTAATAAATAAATCGGGCTTAAATTGGTCATTCACAATTCTGTCAAGCATCTCGTCTTCAACAAAATAGACAAACGCCCCACTATTTTGCGCTTCTATTAGTTTTCTGAATTGGTTTACATAGCCGTCAAAAGTTGGAAAAACATTGATGTGGTCCCAGGCTATTCCGGTTATCATTAGAATTTGTGGTTTATACCAAATAAATTTTGGTCGCAAATCAATGGGCGATGTGAGGTATTCATCGCCTTCGAGCACCACCAGGGGCGCATCAGAGAGTTTTACGCTGTCTTCAAAACCATCGACCGAACTGCCCACCATGTAATCAAAATCATACTGCAATGTGTGTAGTACATGCATTATCATGGATGTGGCGGTGGTTTTTCCGTGGCTGCCGGCAATTACAATTCTGGTTTTGTTGCGGCATTCTTCGTAAACAAATTCTGGAAAAGAATATACTTTTAAGCCCAGTTGTTGGGCACGCAAGAGCTCCGGATTATCAGCTTTGGCATGCATACCCAAAATAACCGCATCAAGAGCCCGGTGAATATTTTCGGGGTTCCAGCCCATGGTAGCGGGTAGCAAACCATATTTTTCAAGCCGCGATTTTGAAGGATCGAAAATGGCATCGTCGCTGCCACTTACCTCATGGCCTTTTTTGTGCAAGGCAATGGCCAAATTGTGCATAATAGCACCACCAATGGCTATAAAATGAACTCTCATAGCTGCGAATATGAGGGCTTTTGGGCAAATGAAAAGGTATTTAGTACAAAAATGAACTACATTTTTAAACCTTTTGAAGCTACCTTAAAAACTTACCGGAAGCAGGATGGTATTGTTGCTTTCGTC
Source organism: bacterium (assembly GCA_016124515.1). Classification (GTDB taxonomy): domain Bacteria; phylum Bacteroidota; class Bacteroidia; order CAILMK01; family JACPUW01; genus JACPUW01. The sequence continues at coordinate 10,318 of WGNN01000143.1, read as the reverse complement.
GCTTTCGGCAAATCTGTTTTCAGGATCAACCGTAATCATAATGAAATAGCTGCCGCGCTTTGGCTTTTTATCGAGCTGGATAAACTGACCTTCAAAGTCGAGACCATAATAATCATAGCCGCCCACCGAAATACCCTGATGATCGCTGTTGCAGGCATTGAAAGTGCCAAAACCGTAGTTTGGCAGGTTTTCGGGTCCGTAAAAATCAACGGAATCGCCTTGACAAAACTCGTTCTCGCGGGTGCAATTGCCCGAATCAAAAAGGCAATAACTGATTTTTGACCCCACTTTTATCACCCTGAATTTAGCGGGATTTCGCGTGTACCAAGGTTTTTTAAGGAGTTTAAACAACACCCAATCATCCGCGTGAAAATGGTCGTGGCCGGGCTCGTCGCTGTAATAAACCGTTCCCGCAGGTCGCAATTCAATTTCAAAATCAGCTCCATTTTTTACGTGTATCATTTGGTTTACCAACCTGCGCGAATACTCGCCATCGTCGCAAACTACCGAGCCTTCAACCGTATCGTTGCCACAAAGCCAAATATTGGTACCAATAAATTCAAGCGGGCCAAAACCCACGTTGGCCAAGGCGGCCGCCAACCTGAATTGGTTGCTGTAGCGTGGATGCTCATCATTATAAAAAGCCTTGTGGTTGTCGCTTATTTTGTATGAAACAATCAAATCGGGCAGCAGCTCGCAACTGTCGTTTCCCCGCGGACATTGGCAAGGCAAGGCATTTTGGTCGGTGCAATAGCTTTCGTTTTCCAACACGGGATGCGTACCAAACTGAATAGACCACGAGGTTAATTCACCAGTTTTTCCCGTGGCTAAATCGCGTATTATGAGAAACCAAGTACCATTTGGGTTGCTTCCTTCATTAAAAATCCCCATTCTTCCATCGGGTATGTAGGTTCCGCCAAAAGGCGCTGCACCTTCAAAAATGTGTCCGTTGAAAGCATTGTAGGCAAAACAAGTTTGCAGGTAATTCGCCCCGTTTTCGCCCCCGTTTCTATTGCTTAGCCAAATGCTGTTTCCATCGGGTGCCATCAACTCTATTTTAAGGTCCGAAACACGAGGGTGTTGGATGGTAAAGCAGACTTTCTCAAGCCCAAAAGTTTGGTTGCACGAATCGAGACCCGAAACCTGAATGGGATAAAAATCGCGGTAGAAAGTGCCGTTAAAATCGGTAATGGGACGCCCTTTGCCATAAAAAACCTGCGCGTGGAGACCGTTTGCAACGAGAATCCAGGCGCAGGTAAAAACTAAACCTTTGAAATTCAATAAACTAGTTGATCTTGATTTTACTTCTTTCCACATGGGCTCCGGCTACAATTTCTGCGAAAATATAGCCTGTGGCTTTCAATTCAACTACATTGTACACCACCTTTTGCGCAGTGGTTTGTGTGGTTTGAAGCAAACTACCATTTTGATTGTAAATCATAATTATCTTAAGTGCATCGCCCAAATTGCTCATATCAATGGTTACCACTTCTGATGCGGGGTTTGGGTAGATGGAAATGCCGTTGTCAGAAAATATTTTACCTGAAATGCTCACCCAGTTGAAGGATTCCTTTTTGCCATCAAAATCGTATTGAACCAAGCGGAAATAGCGCATGCCAGTAAAATTCCTGTCGATGGTTAATGACTGGTAATCGATTGGGTTGATTGAGTTTCCGGCGCAGGAAATACGCTCCAGTACTTCAATTTTTCCGCTTTCGTCCATCATTTGCAAGTCAAAATGAGAGGCATTGATCTCAGTAGCGGTTTGCCATTGGAAATAAAAACTGTTGATTTCTTCTACGGGTTTAAAGTAGGTGAGTTCAACCGGCAAAGCAGTATATGAGCAAGTGGTAATGTTTGATGTAGAACCGGAACCGCTGTCAAATCCACCGCCGCTAGTTGAAGTTTGGTCGCAAATATCTACGTTGCTTACGTTGCCATCGTTGTTGCTAACGCCACCAATTTGGAAACCGCCCGAACCTGAAACATAGCCATTTGAAGCCACGGTAAAATCATTTCCTACGGTCACCAAACCGTTGTTTACAAACTGTCCGTTGGTTCCTTTGTTGCTTTGGTAAAAATCGCCGTCTATGTTCACAGTGCCATCGTTGGTTGAAGGACCGCGGTTTTCAAAAAAGTTGGTTACTGTAAGGTTTGCGCCTTGATTGTTGTAAAAAATGGCTTCGTCGTTGGTAAAATCCTGCGAAGACATGCTTCCTGAATTGCTAATGGTTGAACCTGATGCGGTTACTTTTATTCGGGCATTATCGGCTGAAACAGTACCGCTGGCGCTGTTGGTAAGGGTGGCTCCGTTGCGCACTTGAAAAACATCGGCACCCGAACCTGTAACGGTGAGTGTGCCATCGTTGGTAAATGTAGCACTGCTTCCGTCAACCATAAAGGTGTTTACATTAATTATGGAAGCATTTACATGGTTTTTAAACACACCGCCCACGGTCAGGTTTTTTCCGTTGGCATCAATAGAGCCGTAGTTGTTTACGGTTACATTGGTATTGGTGGTTATTGATTGGTTGAACTTCCAGCTACCGTAGTTGGTAATGGTAGAACCCGAGCCATTGAAATTGATGGTACTTGTATTAAGTGTGCCATTATCATAAACCGTTATTGCACAGTTTGATGGCATGTTTATATTAACATTTACGTTGGTTGTTCCATAGCTGTTGAGGTTGAAGCTTTGGTTAATATTACCGCTGCTCCAGGTAAAGGTAACCCCGTTTGCCACGCAGATGGTGGCACCTGCGCCGTTGATATTTACTGATCCGCTTAAGTTGCTGTTTACGCAAAGAGTTTGACCGCTGTTCAGGTTAAAACTTTTGGTGCCTGTGCCGTTGTAAGTGTAAGTGCAAGTGGTGCATTGGGCCGAAGCAGTAAAAGAAATTGTCAGGAGAAGAATGGCTGCTGACAAGATTTTTGAAGTCATTTTAAGGTTTTAATTTTTTAGTTGACTCCTTAAATTCAATAGCCGTGCCCATTTAGATTGAAAATAGTTAAATCATTTTATGAGTGCGCCAAATGACATCAGATAAGCTATGCACTCCCCCATAGTTGCGGCGAGGTTTCCCCTAAGTTAATATGAAAGACTTTATGCCAGAATAAAAAACTATCTCATTTTGAGAATCACTCTGTTTAAAGTGCGGTTTTATTCTAAAAAATGGAGGTTTTCTTAATTTGGATTCTCTCGTTTTTCAAGCCTTCAATAAAAGCAATTACGAGTTTGTTGAAGGCATCGGGCGCTTCAATATTTACCACATGCCCGCAGTTGGGTATCACCTGCAAAGTAGCGTTTTGGTGCTCACTCACCAGTTTTGAAACCGAGGGTAGAAACATGTGGTCTTCAGCACCCATAATATACAAGGTAGGCACGGCAAGCTCGTTGAACCTGAAAAGCCGCAAAAGGGGATTTATTTGCGAAACAAGGGTAAACCAACGCTTGAATTCCTTTTGGTACAACTTGCGGGCTTCGGCTACAAACAGATTTCGTGCTTCCTTGTGGTTGGCTTTTGGCATTATTACCAAGGCAAACAGCTTGTACAACAGCAGGTAAGGCACTACCGATTGCAGCAAAGAGCCGAGCCGCATGAGCAATTGTCCGCGCACATTGAGTTTCATAACCGCACCGCCCAGTATCATGCTTTTCACCCGGTCTTCGTGTCGCTCGGCAATTTCACGGATGATGATGGTGCCAAGGGAAATTCCTACAAAATGGCTTGACTTGATTCGCAAGTGGTTGAGTACTTCAATTACCTCATCGCCAATAACCTTAAATGTGTAGTTTTTGAGCTTTTCATACACGGGCGCTTTTGATTTGCCGTGGCCTCTCAGGTCTATCAACAGTACATTGAAATGCTTGTTGAAATCGCGCAATTGCCTGAACCAAAGGGCACTGCTTCCACCAGCTCCATGAATAAAAGTAACCCACTCGGTACTTTCTTCTTTTTTGTATATGGTGTAATGCAGCATGTTTTGAGCAAACAAAGTTAGGCCGTCTCTGTTGCAAAAAATTGATTTGAATCTGCTCTCAGGCCTTTCTTATGGCTTGTTGCCTTTCTGATTTCAATTTTTTATGACTGAATGAATTAATGAAGGGCCGGTCTTATGGGCAACTTTCGCATGATTTCCCCTTCCATTTTTGTCAGGTATTCCAAGCGCGGATATACCTGATCTTCAGTAAAATAATGGAGCAACATCTTTACAAAAATGTGCCCGTGTTTGGCTTCAGATGTCCACAGTCTTTTGTAAAAGGCCTTTAGTTCGGACTCTTCAAGGTTATCGGCCACCATTTTAAAACGTTCGGCACCGCGGGTTTCTACCACGCTCGCCACGCACATGCGGTCAATAAACCGCTCTTCGCGGGTGTGTCGGCACAGTTTTATCAACTCCTTTACATATACGTCTTCGGCCATTCGCTCAGGCAGGGCTATTCCGCGCTTCTCCATTATTTCATATACATCTCTAAAATGCTCAAGCTCTTCAATGCCGGTGGCAATAAGTTCCGGAATAATTTGGAGCCTGTCGGGATATTTGGCTACAAAACTCATGGCCATGCTGCTTGCCTTGCGTTCGCAGTCGGCGTGGTCAATCAAAAAATCATTGAAATTTTCAAGCACGCAGTTTATCCAGGCTTCTGAACTAGGTACTGCTATTTCCAAATTGAGTTTCATACCACAAAGTAAGCATAGAATACGGCTATTTTTGACCGATGAACCGCTATTTGCAAAAGCAGGCATTTGCTCAGCCCATCATATCAAAACTACCACCAGGCCAACTTGCTATGTTTGTGGTAATTCCTGCCTACAACGAACAAAGTTTGCTGTCGGCTATTCAAAGCCTTGAAAGCTGCGATGCACCCAAAAATGAGGTGGAGGTGTTGGTGGTTTTTAATGCAGGTGAAAAGGCTTCAACTGAAATAAAGGAAGCGAACCTTAAGGCTAAATTGGAATTAGACAATTATTTATCTAGCAGAAAGTCAAGCCATTTTCTTGATGTTTTTACGTGCCTTTTCAATGAACTGCCTGCCAAACATGCCGGTGTAGGACTTGCACGAAAAATAGGCATGGACGAGGCGGTAAGAAGGTTTGACCAATTGAAAACCGATGGAATAATAATAAATCTTGATGCCGATTGCAGGGTTTCAAAAAACTATTTTACCTCCATTGAACGCCATTTTGCACAACATAATACGAGCGGTTGCAGTATATTTTTTGAGCATCCGCTTGCCCAAGTAGCTGTACCACAAAAAGAAGCCATAATAAACTATGAATTGTACCTGCGCTACTACATCAATATGCAGCGATTAATTGCTTATCCCTTTGCTTATCAAACCATTGGATCGGCTATGGCGGTAAAAGCAAGCGTATATTGCCAACAAGGCGGTATGAACAAACGCAAGGCAGGAGAAGATTTTTATTTCCTTCAAAAAATAATAGAAGCAGGTGGTTTTTCAGAGTTGAATGAAAGTACCGTTTTTGCATCCTCAAGAGAATCAAACCGAGTACCTTTTGGTACAGGAAAAGCCGTTACTGATTATTTAAACGAAATACCCGGTTTTGGTTTTTACGCTCCGCAGTCTTTTGAGCTGCTCCATTTGCTTTTTCAAGATGTCAATCGATTTTATGAAGCTGATTGGGTAGAAACAGAAGCCCGATTGCGCAAATATCCGGAACCGCTTGCACGCTACATGCAAACCATACAATGGGCTGATAAACTGCAAGAAATAAAAAAATACACATCAAATGCAGCAGCGTTCAACAAACGGTTTTTCAGAGAGTTCAACGCCTTTCAGCTAATGAAATACCTGCATTGGATGCGCGACAATTATTATGAAAACAAAACACAAGCCGATGCCATTCGCCATTTGTTCAGCCTATTGAATCTTCCTTTTGCTGAAGACGATGAGAGCAACTTGATAACGCTAAGGAATTACGATAAAAATGCATATTATTGTATAAATTATTGATATGAAGTTCTTTGTAGCCGCACTTTGTATGTTTGCAAACGTTGCTTTTGCCCAAGCCCAAAAGCAGGTGAGCATAAAGTGCATTTGGGTGGATGATGACCAATTGAGTTTTTTGATAAAGCCGGGCGACAAAGTGCACTATCTTAAAATGGGCAGCGACTCCAATTTTCTTGCTAAAACCTTTGATGACCACCTTGTGAAAATAGGTAACGATTCTGTGGTTTATTTTGAGCATGATACGGTACAACTAAGCCAATTGGCAGTGCTTGGGTGCCACAAACCCGGCCAAGTAGTTGCTTTTGTTTTTTTCACAGGAATGGCTTATGTAGGTTTTGGTGTTTTTTCATTGACTTTTTTGGTCGAATCAATTTTCAGCGATGTATGCGAAGAGTGTGGCTTTTTTGATTTCATTTTTTCGACATACCCGGTATCAATAAAAGTAGCCTTGGTTACCTTACCATTCGGTCTGCTTTCTCTGCACTATGACAACATATTAAGTCAAAAAAGAAAACTCACCGCATTGCATTTGGTAAGAAGGAATTTTACTCAAAAGAAAACTTTGCGATTTGGTAAACAAAAAACTATACTGAAACGGGTAAAAGGTTAAGGTTTATTCAAACAGTATCAACATCATGCTCAATGCTAAAATGGCACATCGAGTGGGTCGTCGCCCTCTTCTTCGTTATTCATCACCGAGGCGCGTTTTATAAAACCTTCGTCGCCGTCAGATGCCAATGATTCATTATAACTGAAATCTTCAAGGTTGGCAAATTTGGCGAACTCGCCCACAAAGCGAAGGCGCACATTGTCGGTACTGCCATGACGGTTTTTGGCTATGATAACCTCTCCTACTCCCTGACATGGGTTTCCTTCTTCATCTTGCTCAAAACCATAATATTCGCCGCGGTATAAAAATAATACCTGATCGGCATCCTGCTCTATTGAACCCGATTCCCTGAGGTCGGAAAGCATGGGTCTTTTGGTGCCTCCACGGGTTTCTACCGCCCTACTCAACTGCGACAAGGCAATTACCGGCACATGAAGGTCTTTGGCAAGGCCTTTTAGCGAACGCGATATTTTTGAAATTTCCTGCTCGCGGTTGCCGCCGCCATTTTGTCCTTTTCCTTCGCCGCCACCCGACATCAATTGCAAGTAATCTATAATAATCATTTGAATGCCGTGACGGTCTTTGAGCCTTCGCGCTTTGGCCCGAAGGTCAAACACGTTGAGGGCAGGTGTATCGTCAATAAAAATTTTGGCATTACTCAGTTTATCAATTTTGGCATGTAGTTGTGCCAGCTCATATTCTTCAAGATTTCCGCTGCGCAGCTTATCAGATTTTATATGCGCCTCGGCCGAAATAAGACGGTTGACCAATTGCAAACTCGACATCTCCAATGAAAAAATAGCCACCGGAATATTGAAATCAACCGCTGCATTGCGGGCAAGGCTCAGCACAAAAGCCGTTTTACCCATGGCAGGACGCGCTGCCAATATAATAAGGTCACTCCGTTGCCAGCCGGAAGTAATGCGGTCGAGTTCGGTAAAACCGGACCCAATACCGGTAAGGCCGTCGGTTTTGTTTTTAAGCTCTTCAATTTGGGTAATGGCTTCGCTGATGAGAGAACTCATGCTGCGGTCTTGGTTTTTGAAGTTACCTTCCGAAATACCAAACAAATCGTTTTCAGCTTCGTCGAGCAATTCAAAAACATCCGTTTGCGGATCAAAAGCCTTGGTTTGTATGCCACTTGAAATGCGTATCAGCTCACGTAAAATGTATTTTTCCTGAATAATACGCGCATGGTATTGGATGTTGGCCGCCGAACCTACGCGGTTGGTAAGCTCGGTAAGTGCATAGGCTCCGCCCACAAAATCGAGCTTGGCTTTGTGGCGCAAATGCTCAGTAATTGTAAGAATATCAATTGGTTGAGATTTCTCAAACAACTCAATGGCAGCGCGGTAAATTTCTTTGTGCTCGTCGCGGTAAAACGAATCAGGTGCCAGAATATCCATCACTTCATACAGTGCATCGCGCTCAAGCATGATGGCACCTAAAACCGCCTCTTCAAGGTCGGTGGCTTGTGGTGGAATTTTACCCAATTCATTTCTTATTGAGGATGAAGTACTAAGCTTTTTCGACTTCTTTAAAGCGCGCTGCAAGGCGTCTTGAAATGATTCAGGAGTGTCTGTTGCCATTAAATTATTGTTACCTTACTGTTGTTGTAGTGTTACGTGTGAATGCTTCCGCAAGCTTAAAAAATTATTTTGAGCCGTTGAACCATGCAAATGTTGTCCACAGCTGCGATTAAATTGTGTATCAAATGTTGAAGACCACTCCTAAAGGTAGTGCAATGCAATGAGCATTAAGATTTTCCTTATCCACAACGAAAAAAAGTGAAAAAGATGTAAACAGGTTTATCCCCTTATCAACAGCCCGAAATGAGGCGGAAATGCACATTTTTTTTACTTCCAAAATTTCAACAGGGTACTGCCTATTTTTTTTTGGCACGAATATGGGCCGCGGGTATTAAGGCAAAGTTGCCAAACGCCAACATCTGTTCAAACAGACATTATCAGCAAGCTGCATCCAATTTTCACACCTGCTTAGATAACAACTATTTAGCTTTACCGCAACACGTTGTTTGCAGGTTATTCAGCCCGAAAATGTGTGCAATGAGTTGCCTATTGCAGTAGTTGGTTGTTTCAATCTATCAAAAACTCATTCAGCTTATCCGGTTCTCGCAAAACCCGCTCAAAAATTTCCGCCGTTATAGGCTTTACAATATATCCCTTCACTTCCAGCGATTGTCGTGCACGCTCAATGTCGTCGGCATCCATTGAAGAAGAAGAAATGTAGATGGTAATGCTTTTGGGCAATTGCCCTTTTATATTGGCAAACTCTTCAAGAAAACCCCAACCATCGAGAAACGGCATGTTGATGTCGAGAAAAATGACATCGGGCAGTTTGTCAGCATTGTTCAAATGGTCTTTGATAAAGTTAATGGCCTGTTCACCATCTTCAAAAGTGGTAATGGCAATTTGGTCAATTGTTCGTTTTAAACTCAGTTCAGTGGTAAACCTGAAGATTTCGTCGTCGTCAACAATTGATACCATACTGATTTCTCTCATTTCTCGTATTTTTTAAATTTTATGATAAAGGTTGTGCCAAGTCCGGGGGTACTATCAACTTCAATAGTTCCTTCAAGCGCTTCAATTTGTGTTTTGGTCATAAACAAGCCCATTCCTTTGCCTGATTTCTCTCTGTTGAATCTTTTGTGTAACTTAAACATGTTGCCTCCGTGTTTGTTCAAGTCAATTCCAATTCCGTTGTCGCTAACACGTAACAACAAAGCGTCATCCACCTCTAGGGTAGCAAAATTCAGTTCAAGTTTTTTGCTTTCATCAGCATATTTTATGGCATTTGAAATAAGGTTTTGAAGTATGCTGTCGAGGTACAATTTTGAAAACTTAAGTTGTCGCCAAGTATAATCCACGGTCACCTTAGCCTGTATATCGGCTAGTTCATGTTTGAATTGTGTCAAAACGTTTTTCACTTCTTCCGACAAGTCAATCCATTGGGTTTCTATATGCTCATTATTGGTTACTTGTGCGGCTTGGTACACATCTTCAATAAGTGTGTTCAATTGATTGGCTAATGAATCGAACTTGGGTTTCAGGGTGTCAATTTCGGCTGATGTATCGCTGTGTACCAACAGATTAGTTAAGTTGCAAAGACTTACAATGGGCGCTCTGAAATTGTGTACCAATATTTGATTGAACATTTTGAGCTGTCGGTTTTTTGCCTTCAACGTGCGGGCAGCCGCATTGAGTCTATTGCGTTGGTGCTGCAGCATTTTGTTTTGTTCTTCAATGGTGGCTATATAGTTGGCTTGCTTTAGTGCCTGACTTTGTTGGTAGCTTATCCAAATCAAAACCAGTAGTAGCGTAATGGCCCAAAGAGCCACCAACCATTTGCGCGACTGCCATATAAGCCCATGGTATAGTTGAGGTGACAACCAATGCATGAGGACAATTTTACCATTGCCTCTTATGTTGATATTCAGCCCCATAGCTTCAAAGTTTCGTTGCATTTCGTCAAGTAAGTCAAACGATTGGCTTATGTAGAAATTTTGATCTTCGAGCGCATTAAAAGTATGTTTAGTGCTCATTTGTTTCCACAAACCAGCTTTTTCAACCGCAAAACTGTGGCTAAGGCTATCCTTGAACATAAACCCGAAATTGTTGGCTGTATCGGGGTGAAGCAAAAAATACCCCTGTTCATTCATTACATAAAAGGTACTGTCGCTTGTAACAAGTCTTCTAATAGTTTGCAAAGGCGTT
>WGNN01000100.1 GCA_016124515.1 bacterium | reverse complement strand
TACAAGCACGAAGAAGGTGCCTTGCTCAATAACTATATGAACCGTGCTACCGTAGGACTGAACCTAAACCCAACTTTCTTTAAGGAAAACCTGAAAGTGGAGGTGAATACAAAATACACCATCAACAACAACTCTTTTTCAGACCAAGGAGCCATTGGTGCCGCTATATCGTTTGACCCCACACAACCCGCCTACTCGGGCAACGAAGCTTACGGCGGATATTTTGAGTGGTTGGACCAAAATGGCAAACCCAATACGCTTGCCATGAAAAACCCCCTGGGTTTGGTAAACCAAAAACAAGACTTGAGCGATGTGCACCGCTTTATTGGAAATGCCAAATTGGACTACCGCCTACCCTTTTTGCCCGCACTACACGCGGTGGTAAACGTGGGTGGCGACTTTACCCACAGTGCAGGAACCGTGGTAATTCCGGCCACGGCTGCATCGCAGTTTTTGCAAGGCGGACAAAAAACCCAATACGAGCAAACGAAAGGCAACCGCTTGCTGGAAACCTACCTTAACTACGACAAGCGCTTTGAGAAAATAAAAAGCGAGTTGGACTTTACCGGCGGCTATTCTTACCAAAACTGGTCGCGACAAAGCCCAAGCTTCCCTGTGCTCAAAGAAAATGGCGACACCATTACCCGCCCCGGTATTGACTTCTACACCGAAAACACCTTGATATCGTACTACGGCAGGTTGAATTTTACCGTGAACAAAAAGTATGTGCTTACCGCTACTTTGCGTAGAGACGGTTCAAGCAGGTTTAGCCCCGACACCCGCTGGGGTATGTTTCCATCAGCTGCATTTGCATGGAAAATTTCGGACGAAAATTTCATGAAAAACAACAGGAAATTTACCTACCTCAAGTTGCGCGCAGGCTATGGTGTTACAGGTCAGCAGGATATAGGCAACGACTATCCTTACCAGCCCAACTACCAAAAAAGCACCAGCACGGCACAATACCAGTTTGGCTACGACATGAATGGAAACCCCATGTTTTATGGCCTACTGCGTCCGGATGGATATGACTACAATATAAAATGGGAACAAACCGCCTCGTCAAACATTGGTTTCGACTACGGTTTTTTCAACGACAGGATTTACGGTTCAATTGACTTTTACCTAAAACAAACAAAAGACCTGCTTGCCGTGGTAAACGTGCCTGCAGGAGCCAATTTCAAAAACCAGATTCTTACCAATGTGGGTTCAATGACCAACCGAGGTGTGGAGTTTGAATTGAATGTGGTGGCCATAAGCAAAAAAGAAACTGAATTGATTATAGGCGCCAACGCCACATCGAACTACAATGAAATAACCAAGCTTACCCAAAATCCAAACGCCAACTCAAAAGGCATACTTACCGGAGGCATTGATGGCGGTATAGGCAACAATATTCAAATACAGTCGGTAGGGCACGCAGCCAACAGTTTTTATGTATATGAGCAGAAATACGACGACCAAGGCAAACCCATAGCCGGCGAGTTTGTGGACCGCAACAACGATGGTGTAATAAACACTGATGACCGATATATATACAAAAAACCCACTCCGGCAGCTTACATAGGCATTTACCTGAACCTTACCCATAAGAAATGGACCTTTGCCACCAACGTGAGAAGCGAACTGGGCAGGTACGTTTACAACAACGTAAACTCTACCCGCGGCTACTACGGTGCCATACCCGCACAAAACTATATTGTGAACCTGAACCCCAGTTTTCTGGAAAGCGGCCTCATGAAATCTACCACCAACCAGTTTCTTTCAGACTATTGGATAGAAAAAGCCAACTTTATAAGAATGGACTACTTTAGAGTGGGCTACGACATGAGCGATGTATTTAAAGACAAAATACACCTGCAAGTGGGAGTTACTGTAAACAACGTATTTGTTATATCGCCCTACTCAGGTATCGACCCTGAAATAGCCAATGGTATAGACCTGAACCTGTACCCTCGTCCACGAATTTTTGCACTCAACCTAAACTTCAATTTCTAAGATGATGAAAAGAAGAATACTAACTACAACCCTGGCCCTGGCGGTAATGGCGGTACTGAGTGGCTGCACCAAAGACCTGAACCTTTCGCCACGCAACAGCCTGAATGCGGCTGTGGTATATGAAGATCCGGCCAACTATATAAAAGTATTGGCAAAAATATATGGCGGTTTGGTGCTTAGCGGCAACGAAGGCCCTGCCGGCAACCCCGATATTGCCGATATTGACGAAGGCTTTTCGCCCTACCTGCGCGTGTATTGGAACCTGCAGGAAATACCCACCGATGAGGCAGTGTGCGGATGGAACGATACCGGCATACCTGAACTGAACAGCATGGCCTGGGGCTCAAGCAACTCTTTTGTAAAGGCCATGTACTCGCGTTTGTTTTTTCAAATTACCCTGTGCAACGAGTTTATAAGACAGTGTGCCGACGATAAAATGGATGCCAAAGGTTTTAGCGAAGAAGACAAGAACACCATAAGACAATACCGACACGAAGCCCGCTTTTTGCGCGCCCTGAGTTGGTACCACGCTATGGATTTGTTTGGTAACGTGCCTTTTGTAACAGAGCAGGATGAAGTAGGCGCGTTTTACCCCGAGCAAATAAAAAGAGCCGACTTGTACAAATACATAGAAAGCGAGCTGAAAGAGGTGGAAGGATTGCTGAAAGAACCAAAAACCAACGAATATGGAAGAGTGGACAAAGCCGCAGCCTGGTTTTTATTGGCACAACTTTACCTCAACTCCGAAGTGTATATAAGCACAGCCCGCTATACCGAATGCGCCACCTATTGCGATAAAATAATAGGCGCCGGCTATAGCTTGCACAAAGACTATCAAGGTTTGTTTCTCAACGACAACAACACCTCGCCTGAAATTATAATGCCGCTCAACTGCGATGGGCAATACACCAAATCGTATGGCAATATGACCTTTCTTGTACATGCTTTTGTGGGCGGCTCTATGAATCCTGATGATTTTGGAATTAATGGTGGCTGGGGCGGCTACCGCGCTACCAAAGCATTTACCCAACTGTTTACCGACACCGCCAATGATGGCCGTTTTATTTTCTATACCAAAGGCCAAAAACAAAGTGTTGACACCCTGGGTCTCTTTTCAAACGGATGGGCACAAGCCAAATACAAAAACGTGAATTCTGACGGTGTAGCTGGTTCGGACCCAACCGGAAATTTTGTTGACAACGACTTTCCGTTTATGCGTCTGGCTGAAGTGTATTTGATGTATGCCGAATGTGCCGTGCGCGGTGGTGCCGATGCAGGAAAAGCCCTTGGCTACATAAACCAACTACGCCAAAGAGCCTATGGCAACACCAATGGCAATGTAACTGCGGGCGATCTTACTGACGACTTTATACTTGCCGAGCGAGGCCGCGAACTGCAATGGGAAGGCAAACGCCGCACAGACCTTATAAGGTTTGGCAAGTTTACCGGCGGCAGCTACCTGTGGGAGTTTAAAGGTGGCACGCCCGAAGGAACTTCAGTTGCTGACTATTTGAATCTATATCCATTGAGCGCCGATGATTTGGTGGCCAACCCAAATCTGGTTCAAAACCCGGGATATTAGTAGAATTTTTTCTCATGTAAAGAAACGCCTGTTCCGCAAGGAACGGGCGTTTTTTTGTGTGGAGACCGGTGAACTAACGGGGTACGTGATAAGTGATGGGTGATGGGTGATACGTGATGAGTGATAGGTGATAGGTGATATGAAATCCATCCTGCGTTGTGTTGCCGCTTTGGCGCCTATCGTGATTTTTCAACTCACGAAGGGAGCCAAGTAATTTCCCCAATTAGCACATCTGCAAATTTTCACATCAGCACATCAAAAAGATTGGTTTGTCGCTCCGCTCCAGCCGAGTGACCCATGCACTCCTGAAAATGATACGTGATGAGTGATAGGTGATAGGTGATATGAAATCCATCCTGCGTTGTGTCGCCCCTTTGGCACCTTTCGTGGTTTTTCAACTCACGAAGTGAGCCAAGTAATTTCCCCAATTAGCACATTTGCAAATCTGCAAATCAGCACATCAAAAAGATTGGTTTGTCGCTCCGCTCCAGCCGAGTGACCAATTGCGCTCCCCAAAAAATGGGGATGAACTATGGACGATAGGCAACAATCGGATTGATGTAGCATGACAAACAAAAAATTTCGTATTTCAACTCAAAAGATTGCGGATCAAGTCCGCAATGACGGACAGGTTTGTTGGGGTTTTGATCTCACGAAGTGAAACAAGTGATTTCACCCATCTGCACATCAGCACATTTGCAAATCAGCACATCAAAAAGATTGGTTTGTCGCTCCGCTCCAGCCGAGTGACCACATGCACTCCTGAAAATGATAGGAGATGAGTGATAGGTGATAGGTGATATGAAATCCATCCTGCGTTGTGTCGCCCCTTTGGAGTTTTTGGTGGCTTTTCAACTCACGAAGTGAGCCAAGTAATTTCCCCAATTAGCACATCTGCAAATCAGCACATCAAAAAGATTGATTTGTCGCTCGGCTCCAGCCGAGTGACCACATGCACTCCTGAAAATGATAGGTGATAGGTGATATGAAATCCATCTTGCGTTGTATCACCCCTTTGGAGTTTTTGGTGGCTTTTCAACTCACGAAGTGAGCCAAGCAATTCCCCCAATTAGCACATTTGCAAATCAGCACATCAGCACATCAAAAAGTCAGTTTCCACCTCGCGAAGCAAGTAATGAAATCTCATCATTTTCAAATCTCCAAATTTTCAAATTTTCAAATCTCCAAATACCACCTCAATCCTCTTTTTTAATGTCGTATTTCTCCATTTTGGTGTACAAATGGCTGCGCTGAATACCTATCATTTCGGCGGTTTTTGAAATATTCCAGTCGGTTAATTTCAGTTTGTCGGTAATGAATACTTTTTCCATAGCAGCTTTAAATTCCTGAAAATCGGTAAAGCCATCGGTATCGGGCAGTTTGCCGCGGTTGGCTACAGAAGCGCCACGTGGGTTGGCATAGGTCACCACATCATGACCGCTTATTTCTTCAGGACATAAAATGGCAAGACGCTCCATTACATTGCGCAACTCACGCACGTTGCCGGTCCAGGTTATTTTTTTCAGTTCAGCAATGGCTTCATCACTTAATTTTTTGGGTGGCATGCCATTGTCGAGCAGAGCGTCGCTCAAAAAATTCCGTGCAAGCAATTCAATATCGTCTTGCCTTTGGTTGAGTGTTGGCACATTTATTAGTATTACCGCCAATCGGTGGTACAGGTCTTCGCGAAAGGTTCCTTCGTCAATAGCCTTGAAAAGATCTTTGTTGGTAGCTGCCACTATGCGCACATTTACAGCAATGTCTTTATCGCCACCTACGCGGGTTATTTTATTTTCCTGCAAGGCACGCAACACTTTTGCCTGAGCCGATTGGCTCATATCTCCTATTTCATCCAGAAAAAGAGTACCGCCATTGGCTTGTTCAAATTTGCCTATGTGCTGTTTTACAGCCGAGGTAAACGAGCCTTTTTCGTGGCCAAACAATTCGCTTTCAATAAGTTCTTGTGGTATGGCAGCACAGTTTACTTCTACAAAAGGTCCGCCCGCTCGGTTGCTTTTTTCATGAATTTTACGAGCCACCAATTCCTTTCCTGTTCCATTGCCACCTGTTATCAGCACACGGGCTTCGGTTTGTGCCACCTTGTCTATTGTGTCTTTTATTTGGTTTATCGCATCCGACTCGCCTAATATGTCGAATGACTTGCTCACCTTTTTGCGCAGGATTTTGGTTTCGGTTACCAGGTTGTTTTTATCAACCGCGTTGCGCATGGTTATGAGCAGTCGATTAAGGTCGGGTGGTTTTGATATATAATCGAAGGCGCCCATTTTTACCGCTTCCACCGCAGTTTCCAGTGTGCCGTGTCCCGAAATCATAACCACCGGAAGTTGCGGATGGTTGGGTGCCACCTGCTCCAGCACTTCAAGACCATCCATACGCGGCATTTTTATATCGCACAGTACCGCATCGTATTTGGTTGAGTTTATTTTTTTTACCGCCTCAAGTCCATCGGCAGCTGTGTCTATTTCGTAGCCTTCGTACTCCAGAATATCAATGAGTGTTTGCCTTATTACTTCTTCATCGTCAACAATTAAAATTTTTGGCATGGGTATGGGTTTTTTAGGTGGCAGGTTTTTGACAATTACATTGCCAAATATAGTTTATGAGGTGCTGGCTTAAAGCGGTTTTATATCATCGGTGCTTACCCAGCCCATTTTGCCATCGGCAAGTTTTATTTTTTGCCACGATCCTATAGCGTCTTCTAGGCTTACTTTGAGGCCACTGTGTATTACAAAAAGGTCAGCACTTTCTTCTTCAGGGGCACTTTTTACATACACGTTTGAGGTGGTAACAATGGCTGCATGCGGATTGTGCATGAGGTGGTTTTTGTTCATGGCAATGGCTCCGCAAAAAACAGCGAAGGCAAAGCCAATAAACGACAAATAAATTCCTGTGCGTTTCAAGGCGTGCTTGCGGCTATTCAACAAAAAGAACAAACCGGCAGCCAGCAGCCATGCACCAATAATTGACAATATGGTCCAGGTTTTTACGGTAAAAAGTTGCTTGATCTTTTGCCAATAATACCACCAGGCTATTCGGGGCATTGGCTGCACTTTGTCTGTTACCGTGCGGTTGGCCAATTCCAAATTGACCTTGGCTTCCTCAAAATCGGGTTTTAGCAAAAGGGCTTTCTCGTAGGCCCAAATACTCAGCGCATATTCGTTTTGCTTGTAGTAGGCGTTGCCCAGGTTGTAGTACAAATCGGCACTTTCGTAGCCCTGATTCAATATGATTTGGTAGCCCTTGAGGGCAGCTTGGTAATTGTTGTTTTGGTAATGCTCGTTGGCGGTTTTAAACGAATCGAGCCATGCCGCCTTGTTGCCTGCCACCGCCGGGTTGGCTGACCACAACAGCGCCGTTATCCATATTATTTGGTTAATCAACTTCATTGCCTGGCCAACTTGTTTTCAATGTTTGAAATAACCTCCACCGCATTTTGGTAAATATTTCGCGCCACGCCACCTTTTGGGCCGGGTGCAAAGCGGGCAAACTCACAGTCGTCAATTAGTTTTTCGCACTTGTCAATAAGCTCTTGCGGCAAACCTGCCTCTTGTAGTTTTTTCAGTGCAAAAGCTTTTGACATCTCGCTCTCTTTAATGGCGAATTTGTGACTGAGAAAGCCAAATACGGCGCGAGAAACTTCGTTGTAAAAGGCATCTTCATTACCTTCATCAAGCAATTTTCCCGCAGTTTGCAAGCGCTTTTTAGCCAGCGATGTGGCTCTTTTCATTTTGGTGCCCACCACATCTTTAGCCTCTTCTTCTTTCTTTTTGCGCACAAAAACCAATAAAAACAGCAGGCCGAATGGAGCTAAAGTAAATGCAATGTGCGGTGCTGACAAAAATGCCGAATAGCCCATTGGAAAAAGGTTGATGTTGTTGAATTTGATAAACTGAATATCGTTGTTTATAAAATCCACGTCGTTTTGTATGGTAGCGTGTTGTCCACCTACCGATTCTACCGTATTGACATTGGTGCCTTTGCCTACTTTGAAAGAAAGGTCGTTTTCAGAAAAACTCACATATTTTTCCTGCTCCACATCGAAGTAAGAAAAACGAATGGCCGGCAGTTTGAAAATCCCTTCGCGGCGCGGAAACATGAGGTATTCAAACCGGCGGCTACCGGACATGAGCCCCGACGAGGTGGAAATATTGTCGTGTGTTTTGGTGGGATAATCTTCTATACCTGATGGAAATTCGAGCTCCCAGGGTTTTATGAGTTTTAGGTTGCCTTGGCCGGCCACTTCTATATTCAGGGTTACGGCGTCATCAATTTCTACCTGTGTGTCAGTGAGCGCGGCGTTGAAGGTGAACTCGCCCACCAAACCCGAAAAATCATGCGGCTTACCGGGTGGCAGGGGTTTTACATCAATTTTGATAGCGGGTGCACTCAGGTCGTAGTCGTAGTATTTCACCTGACCAAAAAAATCGTCGAATATGGAAGGATAGCCGCGGCGCTTGGTTTGGTAGGGAATTTTGGCATGCATCACATAGGGGTCTATAACCACCTCGCCTGTTTTTTGAGGAAATAATATGACAGATTCTAAGATGCCCGTTTGAAAACGCTCGCCGTCAATGAGCTCCTCCTTCATTTCAAAATTTCTATTGTCTTGCAATACTTCCTTCCAAAAGCCATCGTACTCCGGCACCGACTTGTAGTTGAGTTCGGCAATGGGCATGTTTACCTTTTTGAAAAGCTTGAAAGTGAGCTTTACTTGCTCGCCCAAGTACACATTGTTTTTGCTCAGGTAGGCTTTTACAAAAACATTTTCGGCTATTTGCTCATAAATTCCTTTTTCGGCTTCGCTTTTGTCGAGCACCTTGATGGTGATTTTGTCTGATTCCATACGGTTGCCCTGGTACATGACTGTGGCGGGCGGAATTTCGAACTCCCCGGTTTTTCGGGGTTTAATAGAGAATGAAAATGTAACTGCGCGTGTAACGTTATTGTTGAACTGACGCACTTCCATGCCTTGGGTTACATAGCTCGCGTAGTCAATATCAACCAATTTTGGCGGGCGAAAATCGGTGGCATTGCCTCCAATAAACTTGTAGGTAAGCGTGATGGTATTGCCCAGGGTAATGGTTTTTTTGTTGGCTTCTACCAAAAAGCGAATTTCTTGCGCCCGTATTGGCAGGCTGCACAACAAAATGGGCAGTATTGCAAGAAGTCTTACCATTCTTTCTCGGCTTTTTGTTTTTGTCCTTTTCCTTTTTGCTCCAATATTTTGGCTTGTACTTTCTTTTCTTCACCTTCAAGGGCTTCGAGCAGTTTTTTGGCGTCTTCGGGGCTTATACCCACAGCGGGGTTTTGGTCTTGCAACTGCTCATTATCGCCTTTTTCGTTTTGTTTGTTCTCGTTGTTTTCGCCGCCTTTGTCTTTGTCATTTAGACCCTTGTCTTGCTGTTTTTGCTTGTTCTTTTGGTCTTTCTTATCGCCTTCTCCACCGTTTTTATCCTTTTGCTCCTGCTCTTTATCGCCTTTGTCTTGTTTTTGGTTATCGCTTTGGTTTTTATCGTCTTTATTGTCTTGGTTGCTGTCTTGTTTATTGTCTTGGTTTTGCTCTCCCTGCTGTTGTTGTTGCAGTTTTTGCATGGCGTAGGTAAGGTTGTAAATGGCATCGCCATCGCCGGGATTGCCGCGCAGGGCATTCTTGTACGCTTCTATCGATTCTTTGTATTTGTTTTGTTTGAGCAGCGCATTGCCCATATTGTAATAGGCCAGCGAGCGCGAGCCATTGTCGGGAGCCAACTCTACCGCCCGGTTGAATTTAACCTCGGCATCGGCAAATTGGTTTTGCTTGTAGAGCGCATTGCCCAGGTTGAAAAAACCTTCAAAGCTTTGTCCGTTCAAATCAATGGCCTTTCGGTAGTTCACGTCAGCTTCAGCAAACTCTTTGTTGTTGTAGGCGCTGTTGCCACCCCGCAGGTATTTGTTCTCTTTTTGCGCCCAAACCTGGGCCACAACAAAAACAAATGATATGAGCATAAAAAGCTGTTTCATATACTCGTGATATTAATGTTCAAATAAGTCCATTTTCTTCAACCATTGGTTCCTTTTATAGGTAATTAACCAATCGAGAAGCAGTAGTGCCAAACAAATAATTAAAAAGAGCTGAAAATGGTCTTCGTAGTCGGTAAATACCCGCGACTCCATTTCCTTTTTCTCAAGTTTCAGCAAATCGTCGTTGAGCAACTGCGCGGTTTCGCGTGTGTTGTCGAGCGAAAAATAGGTTCCACCTCCGGCTTCGGCTACTTCGCGAAGCATTTCGGCATACATTTTTGATGTTATGATGTTTCCATCTTTATCCCGCTGAAAATCATACCGTACACCATGTTTGGTTAAAGGCACAGGAGCACCTTTTGCCGTGCCCACGCCCACGCTGTACACCAACACGCCCGCTGCCCGTGCTTCTTTGGCCGCCTCAAGGGCATCACCTTCGTGGTTTTCGCCATCCGATATAATTACAATAGCTCGGTTGGTTTCGTTTTCCTTGTCAAATGATTCTAGTGAAAGGCGAATGGACTCGCCGATGGCGGTGCCCTGCCGTGGTACTATTTCGCTGCTGATGCTTTCAAGAAAAAGAGTTGCTGCCGAATAATCCGTGGTTATAGGCATTTGCACATAGGCATTTCCGGCAAAAATCACCAAGCCAATTCTATCGCCTTGCAGCTCGCTAAGTAGTTTATTAATGAACACCTTGGCTTTTTCCAATCGGCTGGGCGACACATCGGTAGCATTCATGCTGCGCGAAAGATCGAGCGCTATCATAATGTCTATTCCTTCTCTTTTCACCTCTTCCAACTTGCTGCCCAATTCAGGATTGGCAATAGCCGTGGTGAGGGCAACAAAAGCCAACAAGATGAACACAAACTTTACCTCATGTTTGTGCATGGGCAGGTCGCGTGCCAAGCGTTTCATAAGCTGTGGCGATGCAAATTTTCGCAGGGATTTTTTTCGCCTGCTCTTGAATACGATGTAAAGCACAACGAGCAGTGGCACAATGGCCAACAGGTAAAAAGCCCATGTATGTTCCCATCTCAGCATCTATGGTATTTTTTTAATGACAATGAGGTTAACAAGTTGTTCAAGCAGAAGCAATATAAAAGCAGCAATGGCCAAAGGCAGGTAGCGCTCCTGGTAGCGGCGAAACGAAGCCACCTCTACCCTGTTTTTCTCCAGCCGGTCTATTTCATGAAATATTTCGTCAAGTTTTCCTTCGTTGGTGGCGCGGTAGTAGCTTACACCTGTGTGGTTGGCAATGTATTCAAGCAATTCCTCATCAATATCCACCTTTACGCTTTGCAAAACGGTTCGGCCATAATGGTCCTTTACAGGATATGGTGCCATGCCTTCTGTGCCCACTCCTATGGTATAAACGCGCATTTTTAAAGATGCGGCAATATCGGCGGCAGTTTTTGGATCTATTGTTCCCTGGTTGTTTTCGCCATCGGTAAGCAAAATAATTACCTTGCTTTTTGACTCACTGTCTTTGAGCCGGTCAGCGGCCGTGGCAAGGCCCATACCAATGGCGGTGCCATCTTCAATAAGGCCGCTCTCCAGGTTTTTTAAGGCATCGAGCAAAACCTTGTGGTCGGTGGTAATGGGACATTGGGTAAAACTTTCGCCGGCAAAAACCACCAAACCTATGCGGTCGTTGGGTCGGCCTTCAATAAACTCTTGCGCCACCTGCGAGGCCGCCTGCAAACGGTTGGGTTTAAAATCCTGCGCGAGCATAGAACTTGAAATATCTATGGCCAATACAATGTCTATCCCTTCGGTAGAAACCTTTTCCTTACTGAGCATGGTTTGCGGACGCGCCAATGCCACTATAATAAGTGCAATGGCCAAGGACCTGAAAACCAACGGCAAATGAATAATGTACTCTTTTGGACTGCGGC
>WGNN01000094.1 GCA_016124515.1 bacterium | reverse complement strand
TGCTGATTTGCTAATTTGCTGATGTGCTGATGATAAGACCGACTTTATCTCGTTGAAAACGAGTTTTCAAAATTTTCTTTTTGATGTGCGGAGGTAAGAAGTGAGCGTGTGAGTTCTTTTTACCATCACTTATCCTTCCCCGTCATTGCGGACTTGATCCGCAATCTGTTGAGTTGAAACACCGGACTTCGAATCATCTTTCAAAAATTTATTCATTGCGATAAAAGCAGCCCTGACAGGGTTCAGAACCCTGTCAGGGCTTTCAATAATAATATGAAAATCAATGAGATTACCTTACTCACCTTCCGAGCTTGTAAAAACAAAAAGCCCCAAAGGGGCGATGCAACTCAGCATAGGGCAACGCCCTATGAATAAACAAAATATTACCACCGCTCAAGCCCCAAAGGGGCCTCACATAAAGCCAACACAACACTCCCATTCAATACCCAATTATCCCAGCCGTCATTCCGCACTTGATGCGGAATCCTTTGAGTTGAAAAAACAATAAATCCATTTGATCATCACACATCACCTATCGCCTATCACCCATCACTTATCCTTCTCCGTCATTCCGCGCTTGATGCGGAATCTGTTGTGGTTGAAGTGGAATTATTGATAAACCAACCTCAACTGGCCCGCAGGTGCAGGTCAAAAAATATAGTGATGGCGTCTTCAACCTTTACCATGCCAAAGAATTTTTCGGGTGGTACCAGATTGAATTCGGTGAAGGTGAGTTTTTTGGCGCCCGTTATTATCATGCCATTTGGGGTGTTGCTGCGTTGACAACTCAGTACCAATGCGCGGCTGTGTCCGGCTATGGTCAGTTGCCCTTTGAGCAAAGTAGTGTTGGGTTTGTTGCACTTAAACACCAGTTCGTCCACGCTCAGTTTTATGCTTGGGTATTTTTCGGCGTTCAGGGTTTCTTTAAAATCTTCGGTCATCATTTCGTTGTCGCAGCTAAACGAAAGCACCGGTATGTGTAGTTTGTTTTCTGAAAAGGTGCACACCGAATCGTTTTGAAAATCAACGGTAATGGTATCGCCCCAGCTGTGTTTTGTTATAGCGCATTCGTAGTCGGCTACATTGGCCTTGCCATCTATGGTTATTGAGCTGCTGGCCTCCACTATATAGTAGCGTTTTTGGCCCGCCTGCCCCGCAGGAGCAAAAGCCGGCAACAGTAGCGTAGCCAGCATAAAAAAGCCCGAACCTATTAGGGTCCGGGCTTTACTTGATATGTTAATTTTAGAATCCAATTACCGCTTCTATCATAAATCCGTTGAATTGGCCACCTTGGAAAGCAGTGCCTTTGTAAGCATCGCCGCTGTAGCTTTGGGTCATGTATTCAACTTTGGTCAGGATGTTGTCAGAAATAAACCAGCCACCACCAACTTGCATTCTGTTGATTGCCATGGTTGAAGCAACATCGGTAGCTTGTCCGGTTACAGAGTTGTAACGTCCGCCTACGTACAAGTGGTCGTTGGCAAAACGGTAGAGCAACTCAGCACCCAGTTGGGTATAGGCACCACCCAGTTTTTTGTTGGTAGCATCAAGGCCTTTGTTGTTGGCCATTTCAAATACACCGAAGAATTCGAGTCCGTGGAATTTTACAAATGGGTTGATTTGGAAAGCACTCATGGTTTTGAAACCTGGGTTAAAACGTCCGCTGAAGGGGTTGGCAGTTGCGCCTACCACATCCATTACGTTGTAGTAACGTGAACCTGAACGGTCGCCACCATACAAATATTCTCTTGTGCTGTTTTTAGAGCTGTTGTAGAACGAACCGGTAAGTCTTATTCTCAAGTCGTCGTTTATTTGTTTGTCGTAGCCCACTTTACCATATATAGTGGCACCATTGTCGCCGGGAAGCACTGATTGGTTCAAACGACCGTTGGTTACACCCAACACACCAATGAAACCGTTGGTAAGGATGTTCAACTCGCCGTAAGGCTCGGTAGCAAATGCATCCATTATATAGTTGCCTACAAATGGGTTGTAGATGGCGCGGGCGTTGTCGGTTCTTCTAAAGTGGGTGTCACCGTAGTTATATTCGTCCATACCGAATTTGAATCGGGCAATGTTCATGAAACCTGCAAGGAAGTCTTTTTTGATGAAGTTCAGGTTGTCAATCATCAAATAACCACCTTTTATCCATGCTTCGGTGTGGTGACGAGATGAGAGGTAAGTTCTCATGTGTAGTCTCACACCATCAAGCAACTGCACATCTATGTTGAGGTTGGCAGTTGGCAGGTTTACATTGGTTCCCAGCTCGGTAAGTTGCATAGTCTTACCAAGTGAGTCTGTAGCGTTGGCAAAATCGTTGGTGTTGCGCAGACCTTGAAATTGCAGGGCAAAATCGCCGCCCACTCTAACTTTAAGGCCATCAAAAGGTTTATTGTCTTTTGGTGCTTCAAATACGTTGACACCTGCTTTGCCGGGAAGTCTGAAATTTTGTAGTTCGGGTTGTTGACCGAAAGCCAGTAAACTTACGAATACAAGGCTTAATACCAAATAACTGTTGCGTAGCGTTCTCATTTTATTATTATTTAAGGTTGAAAGCAAATTGAAATTCTATAGTTACCTCATCGCCGCATTCTATGGTGCCAAACATTACACTTGGGGGTTCTACACCATATTCTGTCATGTTTATTTTAGCATCTCCCACTACCTTGTTTGTATTGCCCAAATCTTCAATTCTAACGGGTATTGACACATTTTTTGTTACTCCGGCTATGGTTAGCTGGCCCAAGGCCTTGGCTGCTGCACCGGTGCCCGATACACTTTGAAGCGCAAATGTTATATTAGGATTTTTATCATCTTTTAGTGCTTCGTGTGCATAATCATCCATAGTTTCTTTACCGCTTTCTAATTCTTTTACGGGAAAAACTATTTTGTAATTAGTTGCTGTAAACACTCCATTGGTATAGCTAAGTGTACCTGTTGTGTAGTACTCATTTGAACTCATGTGCCAGTCGTGCAAAGTGCTTGTACCTAATATGCTTACTTTGCTATCTGCTTTATTCAGAACACTTTGGGAGGCTGCTCCCAGTGTCATTGCTATTGCTAAAAAGATTGCCTTTTGCATGATTTTGATTTTTGGTTTGACGATTCAAACTTCTTACCTGCGGCATGCGCCAATAGTGACGCAGGTCATTATTCATTTTTTTCGACTAAAAAAAAGTTGATTTTTTTCTAAAAACAGGTCCAAATATGACTTTGGTCATAAAAATGGGTGGGTTAACCGAAAGTCTCCTCCTAATTTTGACCCAAAATATATACCCATGATCAAAGAAAATGTATTGCTTTTGCTCAACGACCAAATAGAACTCGAAGCTTTCTCCTCATTCCAATACTTAAGTATGTGCGCATGGCTCGACAACCAGGGGTTTCCGGGGGCTGCTCAGTTTATGGCAAGGCAAGCAAACGAAGAAATGACCCACATGAAAAAAGTGTTTGACTATGTGATGGAAGCCGGCGGTCGTGCCATAGTGCCCGCTATTCCCAAGCCGCAAGAAGAATTTGATGGTTTCAGAGATGTGTTTGAAACCGCACTGGCTCACGAAAGAAAAGTTACCGAAGCCATACACCACATTGTGTTTGAGAGCCAGGCCAACAAAGATTTTACCACCTTCAACTTTATGCAATGGTATGTGGCCGAGCAGCTTGAAGAAGAATCGCTGTTTGGAACCATATTGGATAAGATAAAATTGCTTGACCGCGACAACAGCACTTTTTACCACCTTGACCGCGAATTGGCTACCATGACCGGAAAAGAACCCTCAAATCCGGCGTAATTTTTTTTTTAGCATTTGAGCAACCTTTTGAACCAAACACGGTATTTGAAGCCTGTTGATGACCTTTAATTAACAAAATTCAAAATGAAAAAAACCGTACTTTATTTATTCATTCTGCTGCTTGCGGGTCAGGTTAAGGCCCAAATACAGCTGGGCAAAACCGATATGCCCGTTCCCGGAAAAACCTACACCATACACAAAAGCGTTGACAGTGCCGTTTGGAAATTGCAAGGAAACATTGAGGCCGGCAATCCCGGAGCCAATGGAGTTTACGACTTTACCAAACTGTTTCAACTGGGCACCGATTCCAGCCGCCTTAAACTCATGGATCCTAAAAAGTTTGACTTGGGCAGCCCATTTACTTCGGCCAACGCCGTAGTGCGTACCGAAGCCCAAGTGCGTGCCTACCGCGATCCTTTGGTTTTCACCACCAATGATTTTCCGGCTGCCGGACAGAAATACCTCACCAATTTTGTGCAAGTGCAGGATACTTTTTCAGGCAACATTGGCAACTACGTATATTACGATGGCAAGGGATTGGGACAAAAATTCTACTTTGACCTGCTGCGATGGTATGCGCACGACAGCAGCTATGTAGAATATATGGATATAGCCACCACTCCCTGGGCTGGCAAAATAGCGGGTGCCCAAGCAGCCAAATTGGTTCGCACAGTTTACGACAATGATGGTAAGGTGATGTATGAAATCTACAACATCTACGCCCAACAAGGCAACGATTGGATGGTGCTGGGTATTGGTGCCAAAGTTGACAAGGGGCTGCTCACCTCAGGTACGCCCAACGGAACCTACGCCTACACCCAAGCCAAAACACATCCTGCCTACCGAAGCCGCACTACCAGCCTGCAATACGGCGATTCGCTGGTTGACTCTTCTGCCTGGCATGCCAGCATTACCGAAGGCTTTACCAAACTGAACCACAGCGAACAAATACACATTTCGCGCAAAGCGGCTGCC
The DNA here is from genome assembly GCA_016124515.1 of bacterium. Lineage (GTDB taxonomy): Bacteria > Bacteroidota > Bacteroidia > CAILMK01 > JACPUW01 > JACPUW01. The sequence continues at coordinate 11,089 of WGNN01000094.1, read as the reverse complement.
GCCGGTGTGTTGTATTTGCCCAACGATTCGTTTGAAGTAATTCGCGTGGACCGCATCGAATTCCGCGCTCAGTACGACAGCATCTTTGTTTTTGGTAGCCTCAACCAAAGCAACATGGATACAGCTACGCATTTCATCAGCGAGTTTTTTGCCAAGGGCTTTGGCGAACCCATTTTGCGACTTGAAAGAACGGCACGGCGCGATTCAATTTTGAGCATGACTTATTTGAATACCATGAACAACCAAAAATTCAGTCCGCTGAAATTTGATACGCTCAGCCAATTGTTCAGCTACTATAATATTAGTGATACCAAAGCCGAGGTGGTGGGTATTACCGGCATAGTAGATCCGGGCGTGCTTACCGGAATGCCAAGCGGCATGGATACCCTGCACGCAGCCTATTCAAAACCACAGCTTTTTGTTTCTACTTCATTTAAAGATGGTTTTAAAAATACCGATGTATCAAAATGGAATATTGAGTTGAAGCTCAACTCTTTTAGCAGTGTGAAAATAAGTACTACCGAAACCAATGTGATGGAGGTGGACGGCTACGGCACATTGTACCTCAACCAGGATACCACTGATGTGCTTCGCGTAAAAGTGTTGAATACCCAATTGCAAACCCAAACCTTTTTGGTGGGCGGTTTTCCGGTAAATTCAAATACCGATACCATTACCACTTTCCGATACGAGTATTGGGGCAAATACAGCGGTATGCCATTGGTAAAACTGGAGTTTGACAGCCCTGACATGAACTGGATCAACTCATGCGAATACGTAAATGTGCCAAAAGGTGTTCCAACCAATACCCATAGCGCAGCAAGTGAAGTACTTGCCCTGTATCCAAACCCTGCCAATGACTTCTGCAAAATAAACACAGGTAGCACAGCCGAATTTGAAGCCGTGGTAACCGACCTTAGCGGTAAAGTAATGTGGCAACAACGCTTTGCAGGAAGCACCCAAATAGCCACAGCAGCTTGGCCAAAAGGCATGTATATGGTTAAACTCAACAACCTGCAAAACAGCAAAATCCAAGTAGCCAAATTGCTGGTTGAATAGAACTTAAAAACTTGAATAGTATAAAAACCGCACAATTGCTTGTGCGGTTTTTTTTTGTTTCAGCCACAAACCTCCGCCTGTATTTCGTCGTCTGGCGGCAAATAAAAAGTTCTCCGTTTTTTTATAATGCCAACTGGTCTCAAGCCTGCATAAATCATTAATTTGCTCACCTTTTACGCAACCCTTCAATTCCTTAACGATGGCTATAGGCATACTTCAAAAAATCGGACTTTCAAAAATTCTCATTGGCATAGTAGCAGTTGCCACAGCAGCTACTTTGGTGCTTACCAATCCATTCAAAAGCCAATCGGCACAAACCCTGGAGACTATGGAAGTGGATCCCGCTTATGGCAATTACATCAGTGGCTACACCAGCGGAATTTTGTCAACCCAAGCGCATATCAGAATCAGTTTTACCCAAAACGTCATTGACTCATTCAAATACGAGATGGTGGCCGATGACGATTTATTTGATTTTTCGCCATCAATTGAAGGGAAAGCCTATTGGATAGATGCCTCAACCATAGAATACCGACCCACCGAAAGCCTGCCCTACAACAGCGGCTACAAAGTGCAATTTGCCTTGTCAAAGGTCATGGAAGTGTCAGACGATGAACTGAGCACTTTTGAGTTTGCCTTCAATACCCTTGAGCTCAATGTAGAATTGGATGTTTACGGCATTTCATTTATCGAAAACGAAAGCGGCAACGAGCAAGTGGTGCGCGGAAGCTTTGTGTGTTCCGATTTTTTAGACAGCACCTTGGCCGAAGAAATGATGCAAGCCAGGCAAAACGACAATACACTGAAAGTGAGTTGGACCCACCGCGCCGACTGCCGGCAGCACAGTTTTGTCATTCACCAAGTGGCGCGCGAAAAACGCAAAAGCAAGGTGAGCATCAGCTACGAGCTTGACAACAACAACGCCACAATAGAAGGCGATGAAGAAATAGAAATTCCGGCTATTGGCGAGTTTGTGTTTATTGGCGGTTCGGTGGTGCACAACCCCGATCAATACGTCTCCATCCGGTTTTCTGATCCTATTAGCACTTCGCAAAACCTGAAAGGCCTTATTACCGTAGGCACCATTGATTTTGATTATGAAGTAAAGGGTAATGAAATAAGACTTTTCCCCACTACGCGCCAAAATGGCGAGGTGGATGTGCGGGTGCGCAAAGCCATTAAAAGCGAAAAAGGTGATGTGCTGGAACAGGATTTTACCTTCCACGCGGTTTTTGAACAACTGAAGCCCGAAGTACGCTGGGTGGACGACGGCAACCTGATACCCGATGGCGAAAACATGGTGCTGCCCTTTGAAGCCGTGGCGCTGAATGCCGTAGATGTAGAAGTAGTGAAAATTCCGGCCAACAACCTGAAGCAATTCTTTCAGGTAAACCAACTGGATGGCAATGAAGAATTGCGCCGAGTAGGCAGGCCGGTGGTTCGCAAAACAGTTTCGTTGCAAAACAGTGGCGTGGCCAACCTTATGAAGTGGAACCGTTTTAGCCTTGACCTGAGCGAATTGGCCAATACCGAACCCGATGCCCTGTACCAAGTGCATATTTCGTTTCGTATGCAGCAAACCGCCTATCAGTGCAGCGAAACCGATAGCATAACCGAGCAAGAGTGGCGCGAAATGGATTGGGACCATCCGCAACATTATTATTACTACGATTACTACTACTACCGTGGCTACAGCTACCGCGAGCGCGAAAATCCCTGCAACATTTCTTACTATGTTTACCACGGCACCGGTATTACCAAAAACCTGTACAAATCAAACATTGGCATTATAGCCAAGCAGGGCAAATTCAACAACCTCAATTTTGCAGTTACCAGCCTGCAAAGCACCGAACCGTTGAGCGGAGCCAAAATAGCCATTTATGACTACCAACAACAATTGCTCAAAACCACCGAAACCAATGCAGATGGTTTGGCAGAAATAAAACTGGAAAATGTTCCCTTTTTGGCCGTTGTGAGTCATGGCGGACAAAAAAACTACCTGCGACTTGACAACAACCCCATCCTGTCGCTCAGTCATTTCAATACCTCGGGTGTAGAAAGCAAAAGCGGCTACAAAGGCTATATCTATGGCGAACGCGGCGTTTGGCGTCCGGGCGATTCGCTGTTTCTAACCTTTATGCTTGAAGACAAACACAAGCTGCTGCCCAAAAACCACCCCATACTTTTTGAACTTGAAGACCCACGCGGGCGCATTCGCAGCAAATTGATGAAAAGCAGCAACGAAACGAATGTATATGCCTTTAAAACCAAAACAGAAACCAGCGACCCCACCGGCATGTGGCTGGCACGCGTGAGTGTGGGCAATAATGTGTTTACCAAATCGCTGCCCATTGAAACCATAAAACCCAACCGCCTGAAAATAAACCTTAACCTGGACAAAGAGCAGGTTACCGCCGCCGATCCATATTTGCGCGGCACCCTGAATGCCAGGTGGTTGCACGGTGCCATTGCCAAAAACATGGATGCCAAAATTGAAGCCACATTGTATCCCGTAAATACCACCTTTAAAAAATACGATGGTTTTGATTTTGACGACGAAGCCAAACGCATTGGCACCGAATCGCTCGAAATATTCAACGGAAAGCTTGACGACAAAGGAAATGCCACCATAGAAGCCGATTTGAGCCCTAGTGAAAAATCGCCGGGTAAGGTAATAGCCAAACTGAAAACAACCGTAACCGAACACTCAGGCAACAGCAGTATCGACCTTTTTGAAGTGCCGTTTTATCCCTACGAAAGCTTTGTGGGTATGAAAGTGCCCACAGGCAGGTACGGTTGGCTGCAAACCGATACCAGCCATTTAATACAGTTGGCTTGTGTAAACACCGATGGAAATCCAATTACCGGAACGCGCACCGTTCAATACGAGTTGTGGAAAGTAGATTTCAGGTGGTGGTGGGACCGCTCGTCAGACAACCTGAGCAACTACGTAAACAACAGCTACCGCAAACCCATCATCAGCCAAAGTACCACCATTACCAATGGTAAAGGCTCTTTTAACCTAACCATTGACCGCCCCAATTGGGGACGCTATTACCTGCGGGTTTACGATCCGATTTCAGGCCACAGCACAGGCAAAGTCATCTACGTTTCATGGCCCTATTGGGCGGGCAAATCAAACGAGCAAGCCGGCATAAGCGTGCTTGAATTTACCGCCGATAAAGAAGATTACCTGGTGAACGAAAAAGCCAAAATAAAAATACCGGGCACCCCCAATGGCCGCGCGCTGGTGAGCATAGAAAATGCCAGCGGCGTACTCAAGCAATTCTGGCTGACTACCGAAAAAGGCCAAACCACTTTCGATTTGGATATAAGCCCCGAAATGGCACCCAATGTTTACGTCCACATTTCGCAAATTCAGCCCCACGGACAAACGGAAAACGACCTGCCAATCAGGCTTTACGGCATTATTAACCTGAATGTAAAAGCCCCCGAAACCGTACTGAGTCCACAAATAGCCATGCCTGATGTGTTGGCTCCCGAAGAAAAATTTGCGGTGACTGTTTCAGAGAAAAGCGGCAAAGCCATGACCTACACACTCGCTGTTGTTGACGAAGGTTTGCTTGACCTTACCCGGTTTAAAACCCCCGATCCGCATGCCGAATTTTACGCCAAAGAAGCCCTTGGGGTAAACACCTACGATTTGTATAAATATGTGGTAGGCAGCACCAATGGCGAACTGGCCAACGTATTGGGAATAGGCGGCGATATGGCAAGCAATGCCGGCGAAGAAACGGAGCTCAACCGCTTTAAACCCGTGGTAAAATTCATTGGTCCTTTTACACTGAAACCCGGCGAAAAGAAAACCCACAACATCAAAATGCCCTACTACGTGGGTTCGGTGCGCACTATGGTAGTGGCAAGACAGGCACAGGCTTATGGCAATACCGAAAAAGCCACTCCGGTACGCAAACCGCTCATGGTATTGGCCACCCTGCCACGCGTATTGAGTCCGGGCGAAGAAGTATCGCTGCCGGTAAGTGTTTTTGCCATGGAAGACAAGGTAAAATCGGCAGACGTGAGTGTGGAAACCAATGAGCTTTTTGAAGTATTGCCCCCTGCCAAACAAACCATCAGGTTTAGCGAACCCGGCGAAGAAATGGCTTATTTCAGGCTGAAAGTGAAAACAAAAATTGGTGTTGGCATCGCGTTGATAAATGCCGTTAGTGGCTCCGAAAAAGCCAAGGACGAAATAAAACTCCAAGTGCGTGCGCCCAACCCTCCTATTTCGTTGGTAAACAATGGCATATTGGAAGGCAACAAAACGCTGAACCTTAACTATAAAGCCATTGGAATTGAAGGCACCAACAAAGGCGCACTTGAGGTTTCAACCATTCCACCGCTCAATCTTGAGAAAAACCTGGAATACCTTATTGGCTATCCGCACGGCTGTGTGGAACAAACTACCTCTCGCGGTTTTGCCCAGCTTTTTCTTGGCGACATCACCGAGTTGAGCAATGCCCAAAAACTGAGTATTGAACGAAACATCAATGCCACCATTGCAAGATTGGCTACCATGCAAACCATTGATGGCGGATTTGCCTATTGGCCCGGCGATTTGGTTGCCAACGAGTGGGGAAGCAATTATGCCGGACATTTCCTTATCGAAGCCCAGAAAAAAGGCTACACAGTGCCCGCCTCATTACTCAAAAACTGGCGCAAGTTTCAGCAGCGTTTGGCCGATGCCTACGATGGAAATACCAGCCATAACTCGCATTACACACACTACAACAACGGGCTCAACCAAGCTTACCGACTCTACACGCTTGCCGCGGCAGGTGCGCCCGATATGGGTGCCATGAACCGCCTGCGCACTGAAAACGATCTTTCTGTTTCGGGTAGTTGGCGGCTTGCAGGTGCCTACGCCAAAGCAGGCCAAACCGACATAGCCAACAAAATAATTTTTGACCTGCCCACCAAAGTAAGTCGCTATACCGAGCTTAGCTACACCTATGGCAGCGACTTGCGCGACATGGCCATGATATTGGAAGTGCTTACAGAACTGAATGAAAAAATAAAGGCTGCCCTTGTGCTTAAGGATATGTCGGCACGCATGGCCGACTCGCGTTGGTGGAGCACACAAACCACCGCCTATTGCCTGCTTGCCGCCTCCAAATTCAGTATGCTCAACAAATCAAACGACCCCATCAATTTCAACTACACTTTCAAAGGGCAGACCATGCGCAATGCCTCAACAGGAATGCCCGTAGCCAATATACAGCTCACCGAGGCGGAACTGAGAGCCGGCAATGTGAAAATTGAAAACAAGAGTGGAAATGTGTTTTATGTGCAACTGACCACCACGGGGCAACCCCTGGAAAACGACAGCATAAACACCTCTAGCGACCTGAACATGTATGTGCGCTACACCGATATGACCGGTGGCGAAATAAAACCGGATGAAATAGTGCAGGGAAGCAGCTTTATGGCCATAGTAGAAGTAAGCAATCCGGGTGTGCGCGGCTATTACAGCGAAATGGCACTTACCCAAATGTTTCCTTCAGGTTGGGAAATTGTAAACACCCGTTTTGAAGGAACCGAAAACCTTACCTACAAGTCATCGCCCTACACCTACCGCGATTATCGCGACGACCGCGTGCTTACCTATTTCAACATTGCCGAACGCGAGCGCCTTACTTATATAGTGTTGCTAAACGCCAGCTATGCGGGCAAGTTTTACCTGCCGTCGGTTAGCTGCAATGCCATGTACGACAACACCATAAGCGCCACAGTGGCCGGCCAATGGGTGAAAGTAGTGTCGCCGGGGAATAATTAAGAAATAAAAAGGGCCTCAAAAAATTGAGGCCCTTCACCTATAATACCCAACGCGGGTACCATTTTTCCTGTGTTCCACCAAGATAATAAATGTCTGCCGCAAAGCCCAAAAATTTTGCCTGTTCCCTTTGAAATTGGGTCACATTTATCTCTATAAACTCATCATATTCAAACTAAAACAAGCTTCCTTCTTTACCACTTTCTTTCAGCATAATCTTTTCCAGTTGTTTTGATACCAGCCTCAAAAATTCCATCGGCCATCTACCTGAAATACTACCAGGGCCGCAAATACAAATTGTTGCTGCACAGCACCTTGCTGGTTCTTTTGGTGGTTTTTCTTTCCGTTAAGGAACAGCCTTTCAGCCAACTGCCCCAAGCCGGCTTGCTGCTTGATAGCGATGGAAAACTCCTTTCGGCGCAAATAGCGGCTGACGGGCAATGGCGCTTCCCTCCTGCCGATTCGGTGCCGCAGCATTACGCCACTTGCCTTCGTTTGTTTGAAGATGAATATTTCCGCTACCATCCCGGTGTAAATCCAGTTTCGATGTTGCGTGCCGGTTGGCAAAACATCAAAGCAAGGCATGTGGTAAGCGGTGGCTCTACCCTCACCATGCAGGTAATACGCATGGCGCACGGCAACAAAAACCGCAGTTTGTGGCAAAAATTGAAAGAAATGGCCTGCGCTCTGAGGCTGGAGCTGCACTACAGCAAAGATGAAATAATGAAGCTTCATGCCTCATTTGCACCGTTTGGCGGCAATGTGGTGGGTATTGAGGCCGCCGCCTGGCGCTATTTCAACCGGAGCAGCAACAACCTTAGCTGGGCCGAGTATGCTTTGTTGGCTGTATTGCCCAATGCGCCTGCGCTCATTCATCCGGGCAAAAACCGTGAAGCCCTGCAACTTAAGCGCGACCATTTGCTGCAAAAGCTATTTGAAAAACAAGTGATTTCGGCAGATGAATTGCGACTTGCCTTGCTCGAAAAAATTCCCGATGCCCCGAAGCCACTTCCGCAATTGGCCAGCCATTTGTTGCAATACGAACAAGCCAAACAAGCCAATGGCCTGCGTTTGCACACCACCCTCCAAGCTGATTTGCAAAATAGGTGTGGGCAATTGCTCAACCGGTACATAGCCCAATATGCAGGCAATCAGATTTACAATGGAGCCATTTTGGTAGCCGAAATAGAAAGCGGAAAAGTGCTGGCTTATGTGGGAAATACCTCGCTTTCCAAACTCAAAAACAAAGGCATTTGGAACGACATGGTGCGTACCGAACGCAGCACCGGCAGTGTGCTGAAACCTTTTCTTTATGCATTTATGCTCAACGAAGGCCAAATATTGCCCAATTCCTTGGTTGAGGATATTCCCACTTTTTACAATGGCTATGCACCAAAAAACTACAACCAAGGCTACGACGGTATGGTAGCCGCCTCACAAGCCCTTTCGCGTTCGCTCAATGTGCCCGCCGTGCGCATGTTGCAACAATATTCCTATCAAAAATTCCACTCCAAATTGAAGGATATGGGAATGAAAAGCCTGCATTTTGCCCCGGCACACTACGGGCTTTCGCTCATACTTGGAGGCGCCGAAGGAAGCCTGTGGGATATGTGCGGTATGTATGCTTCCATGGGGCGCAGCTTGCTTCATTTTGCGCGACACAACTCGCAATACCGCAGCAACGACATTCGCCCACTGAGCTACCAAAGCGAAAAAGATGCATCCAAATACCAATTGAAGGACAATGGCTTGCTGCACGCAGGTAGCATTTGGCAAACCTTTAATGCGATGGAAGAAGTGAACCGCCCTGAAAACCAGATTGGTTGGCAGCGATTTGCCAATGCGCGCAAAGTAGCCTGGAAAACAGGTACGAGTTTTGGCTACCGCGATGCCTGGGCCATAGGGCTTGACGGGCAATATGTAGTGGGCGTGTGGATAGGTAATGCCGATGGAACCGGCAGAGATGAATTGGTTGGCGTAAAAAAAGCCGGTCCGGTAATGTTTGACGTCTTTAACCTGTTGCCGACCGCTCCTTGGTTTGAACCACCCTACGACGACTTGAAAAAAGTAGCCCTTTGTCACCAAAGCGGTATGGCAGCCACCGATATATGTCCCACAGTTGACAGCGTATGGTGTCCTGATGTGGCATGGGAAATAGGACCCTGCAAGTACCACCAAATGGTTTCGCTGAGCCTTGACGGATTGTGGCAGGTAAACTCAACTTGCGCTGCCATAACCAACCGACAAGTGCTTAGTTGGTTTGTGCTTCCGCCGGTGGCCGAGTATTATTTCTCAGAAAAAAATGCCTGGTACCGCCCGCTGCCGCCGTTGCGCAACGATTGCCTGCAAGCCGAAGTGAACCACCAACCACTGTCAGTCATTTACCCCGAAAACGGAAGTAAGATAAAAATACCCGTGGAGCTTGATGGAAAGCCGGGTGAGTTGGTAGTGAAGGCAGCCCACCGAAACCAGCGGGCCACGCTTTATTGGCATCTCGACGGAGACTATTTGGGCGAAACACACGGTTTTCATGAAATGGGCATCAGACCCGAGGCAGGACCTCACCTACTGACTCTGCTTGATGAAAACGGCAACAAATACAGCATTACTTTCAGCATAACCGATTGATTTACAACTTTGTTATCCGCACAAAGCTTCCCTTTTCCAGTTTGTAAGTCAGGCCGTCAATTTCTAATATTTCTCCTTCGTTTATTTTCATCAAATCTTCAATATCTGACTCAATGGTGTGTATAGAACCGCCATTTTTGCGGGCGGCATTTAGGTAGGCCACATTGATAAATCCACCGAAGCTACCGCACATTACAAAGTGAATGGGCACTTTTACCTGAACCAGCAATTTCAAATCGCGGGGTGTTGCCCAGTTGTCGGCTATCATTACCACTTCCTTAATTTCGGGATGATCATTCAGGGTTTTAATTACCGCCTCCACATTATTTTCAGGACAGTCGCCGCCGCCACCACTTGTCATAGCGCGATAGCACAAGCTTTTTACCTCATCAAAATTGTTGCAATCGCCCACATATACACCGCCCACTTTGCCCATTACTTTTTGGGCATCTGGTGTGGTATTTCCATCGTTGAAGAAACAAAAAATATGGTTGGGCAGGGCTTGGTAATGCAATTTTTGCCAGAGCAACACCTGCGAGGTATAAGGCGACATGCTGCCGGTAACATCGCAGACTACGGCGGTATTGGGCCTATTGCCGTATTTGTCAAAAAATCGATTGACCGGTGTTTCAAATTTGGGATAATGGGCACTTAGTGGCAGCGCCGACATGGTGATGGGTTTACCATATATAGTATAGCAGCAGTTTATTTTGGGAAAAGCCACGTTCAACTTTCCCTTATAACGCCACAGTTCAACATTCACGGTAATTAGGTAGCTATAAGCCGAAGCATTTTTATCTGGAACTAAAGAAGGTATTTTCAGTAAAGTATCCTGTGCAGGTTTCAAGTCTTCCAATCGTTCAAAACCCGCCATAGATACGTAAACAACCTTACCAGTTGAGTCGAAATTGAGTGTTGCTGATCCAATCGTTTTGCCCCGCTCCAATTTAGTAAGCAAAAAGGCACTTTTAAGGTAAGCAATAAAACCACTATACCCTTCAGGAAAGTCGGGCCAAATGTGCTCCGGGTCTGATTTGCTCACCTCGCCAAAATCTTTGCAAGTGGTTGAAGAATTTTTATACGTTAGTTTAGTAGTATCTTCTATATCCACCGAAGTACCCTCAGGTTTCGCCACAAATGCCTCATCCTTCAGCTTGCCTGAGAGTAAATCGTCAATAAAAGCAATTTCAGTTTTCATGGTTTCAGCCGTTGGCAAGGGCCGGTATTGCACCACAAAGCCATGGAAAAGCGTGCGCGGATTGTTTTGGGTTTGCGCTACGAGTTCAAAAGGCACCGGCAAGCTATCACTGAATGCCTGTGGCAAAACTTTTTGCAGGTTTCGCAATCGCGCTTTGTTGAGGGTATATTGGTCAAATTGGTCGTTTTGGTTGGCCGAAAAAACCAATTGCACTTTTTCAATGGTGCAGCCTTTTAGTTTGTCTAATTGATCCGTATTTATTTCGGCTTTGCCAAAGCCTGTTTCGAGCAAGGCAAAAAATGGCACAAGCGGTTGGTTTACCTCCCCCACACTGCGCGTATTTTGCCTGAGAATTTCATCGGGAGATTGACTGTGTGAGCGTGTGCCTACCAACACCAATATGATCATTA
>WGNN01000073.1 GCA_016124515.1 bacterium | reverse complement strand
GAACCCAACTCTATCACCTCGTTGATTTTTGTTTTTGGGTTGTAGCTAATGGCATAGCGCTTGGTGGTTTGGCCATTGCTCAATTGCAAGGTGTCGCCAAGTATTTTGGTCAAATTTAATCGGCTGATAAATTTTATTTCCTTCTCAAAAAGCACCGAAGGATGGTATGCTGCCGGTGGCAAATTGTTTTTGCAGCCGGCCAAAAAGCCGGTAATTAAAAGAAACGCTAACCAACGCATAGTACTAGGTTTTTTGTTTTTTCTTTTTGGCCGCAGGAAACAATACATTGTTGAGAATGAGTCGGTAGCCGGGTGAGTGCGGAAATAATGTTAAATCGGTAGGCGGTTCATATACCAGGTGTTGGTAGTCTTCGGGGTCGTGTCCGCCATAGAAAGTCCACATTCCTTTTCCGTATTCGCCGTGAATGTAGCGGGCTTCATTCAGTTGTTTGTTTTCGCCCATTATCAGCACATCACTTTTTATCAGGTTCTTGTGAAAGGCGGTTGTTTGACCCATAAAACCTTTCACCACCATGGTGTGGTTTTGGCAAAGCATGGTAGGCACGGGGTCCCATTTTGCCGAAAATTCAAATAGGGTAAAATAGTCTGTTTTTTCAGTTACCGGTCGCCTTCTTGGGTCCACATCTATGCTTGAATATTCATAAACGTAAGGATTGGTTTCCAATTGAAAATTTTCGAAGGCAAAGCAGTTGTCAAAATTCAGTTTGCGTTGGGCATCGGGGTCCATAGGGTCGCCGTCAAACATTTGGGCGCATATATCCACGCCATCTGCCGCCAGTGCTATATCGTAGGTATCGGTAGCTGAGCACATGGCAAATAGAAATCCGCCTCCCAACACAAAATCCCTTATTTTTTTCACCACAGCCAGTTTCAGTTCCGATGGTTTTTCAAATCCCCATTTGGCGGCCATTTCCAGTGCTTCGCGTTCTTCGGCTTTGTACCAACTTTCGTTGTGGTAGTTGGCCCAAAACTTACCAAACTGCCCGGTAAAATCTTCGTGGTGCAAGTGCAGCCAATCGTATTCAGCCAGTTTGTTCTGCATTACTTCATCGTCAAAAACCACATCGTAGGGAATTTCGGCGTAGGTGAGCACCATTGTAACCGCATCATCCCAAGGCTGTTTTGTTTTGGGAGAATAAATGGCAATACGCGGAGCCTTTTCCATTTTTACCGCATCCATATTTTCTTCGGGGCTGGCAATTTTGGTTTTTATGGCGGCGTATTGTGCATCGGCAATCATTTCGTACGATACACCACGTAGAATGCACTCTTTTTCAAAATCCTGATGGTAGGGAAAAGCAAAGCTTCCGCCACGGTAGTTGAGCAGCCATTCTATAGAAATGTCTTTACCCAAAACCCAATAGGCAATTCCGTAGGCTTTCAGGTGGTTTTTCTGCGCATCGTCCATAGGAATAATAAGTTGTGCCGAGCGGGCCGCAGAACCCAAAGCAAGAAAAAACAGTAGGAAATAGATTGATTTGCGCATGCGAATATTTTTCATATAACTCTTTATGAGTCTGAATATTTTGCGTGAAAATATGAAAATCCCCGGCCAGTGTCAAACACTTTAGCGCTTTTTGACGCTTTGTTGGCTATTGGCCTGCCACAAAACGGGTAATGCTGCCAAAGAGTTTGTTGGCATCAAAAGGTTTGGTTATGTAGTCGTTTATGCCGGCCTCAAATGCCCGCGCTTTTTCGCTCGCCATCACATCGGCGGTGAGTGCAATGATGGGGACATCCTTTTTGGGTGCCTGCATTTGATTGCGTATGTACCTTGTGGTTTCAAAGCCATCCATTATAGGCATTTGCAGGTCCATGAGTATAATTTGAAAATCGTTGTTTTCAATTAGCTCCAAGGCTTCTTTGCCATTGTAAGCCACTTTGTATTGCAAGTTGCCTCCCCATTTTTTAAATACGTTTTCGGCCAGTTTTACATTTATCTTATTGTCTTCAACCAGCAGCAAGTGCACGGTGCCTATGTCTTTTTTCTCAATAGCGCCTTTCACGGGTTCGGCCAGCTCTATTTGCCCTGCTTTTTTAAATGTGAGCTCAAAGCCAAATACTGAGCCTTTGCCCAGTTCGCTGCTTACCGATATGCTACCGCCTTGCAGCTCTACCATATCCTTGCAAATAGCCAAACCCAAACCGGTGCCACCAAAGTTGCGCGTTGTGTCAAGCTCAGCTTGTTTGAATTTTTCAAAAATGCGCTCTATTTTGTCAGGTTTTATTCCAATTCCGGTGTCTTCAACTTCAAATCTAAGTTGCACTTTGTCGTCGGTTTCGCTCAGCAATTTGGCCCGTACCACCACGCTTCCTTCTTCAGTAAATTTGATAGCGTTGCTTATGAGATTAAGCAGAATTTGGTTCAGGCGGGTTTGGTCGCCAAGAATATAAGGTGGTATTTTTCGGTCAATCTCTTCAAACATGGCCACGTGCTTTTGTGTGGCCATTATTTTAAAAGTATTTACCGCATTCATCACCAGTTTGGTGGGCGATATGGGCAGCTCTTCAAACTCAATTTCGCCCGCCTTTATTTTTGATATTTCAAGTATATCGTTGATGATGGCCATAAGGTGGTTGGCCGAGGTTTGTATGGTATTTACATATTCATTTTGCACCGAGTTGAGTTCGGTGCCCAGCAACAAACGGGTAAAACCAATAACACCATTGAGCGGGGTGCGCAGCTCGTGGCTCATGTTAGCCAAAAAAAGCTCTTCGGCGCGTTTGGCCCGCTCGGCATCTTCTTTGGCAATAAGGAGCTGTTTTTCGGTTATTTTCCGGTCTTCAATCTCTTTGCGTAGTTCGCGGTTTTTCTTGCGCAAATCTTCTGTTTTGTTGTCAATTATCTCTTCGCTTCGCTCCACCGATTCTTTTAGCCGGGCATGCTGCCTGCCGGTAAAATAAGCCAAGAGCGCCAATACCAATGGCGAAAAATCTATTATCCACAGTAAATGGTTGGTGGCTTGCAGTTGCACAAAATTTTCCAGGCTAAAAGGCAGTGCTTGCTGGCTCAGCTCTAAATAAGCGGCCACGAACGGAAATAAGGTGCCAATGGCAATACCTGCGAGCGTGTAATTGCGGACTACGTTGCTGTACTTCAAGAAACCGATTTTTGATTTGCTGTAACGCTGTACAAAAAAAGCAATATTACAGCATCTCAGCTCGGTTGTTTGTAAACATCGGTTAATCAGCAGTTTCCGCAGGGGCTGAAATGGGCGGTAAAGTGCCGCAAAAATGGCGGTTCGTAGGTAATTTTAAATCCGAACTGCTTGTTGCGGTGTTCCATGAGCATTTCAAAGGTTTCTATTACGTAGTCCATGTGGCTTTGGGTATATACGCGCCGCGGTATGGCCAACCTTACCAACTCTTGTCGAGCGGGGATCAGCTTGCCTTTTTTATCGTATTTGCCAAACATTACGGAGCCTATTTCGCAAGAGCGTATGCCGCCAGCTATATACAAATCGCAGGCAAGGCGTTGCCCGGGGTATTGGTCAACCGGTATTACAGGGTAAAACTTCTTAGCGTCAACATACACGGCGTGGCCACCAATGGGCATCAATACCGGCACACCCATTTCGTTGAGTTTTTCACCCACATAAGTGGTGCTTTTTATGCGGTAATGCAGGTAATCTTCTCTGAAAACTTCTTCAAAACCAATGGCTATGGCTTCCATGTCTCTGCCCGACAAACCGCCATAGGTGGCATAGCCTTCGGATATTATCAACACGTTGGTACATTCACGTGCAAGGGTTTCGTCGTTAACGGCCAAGAAACCACCCATGTTTACCAAGGCGTCTTTTTTGGCGCTCATAACCGCAGCATCGGCAAGCGAAAACATCTCCGAGGCAATTTGCTTGTAGGTTTTTTTCTCAAAACCGGGTTCCTTGTGTTTAATGAAATAACTGTTTTCGGCAATGCGGCAACAATCAAGCACCATATAAATGCCTTTTTCGCGACAGAATGCTGAAAGTTCGCGGGCGTTATGCATGCTTACCGGTTGTCCGCCTCCGCTGTTGTTGGTTACGGTGAGTATGATGGCACTCACGTTTTCACTTCCCCATTCATCAACCAATTCTTTTACCGTTTCCATGTCAATGTCGCCCTTAAAAGGGTAATCGCTGTCGTGGTTGTCAGACTCGGGATGTGGGCAGTCAAAGGCCTTGGCTCCGGTGTATTCAATATTGGCCCGTGTGGTGTCAAAATGTGTGTTTGAGATAAAAATTTTGCCTTTTCCGCCCAGATGCGTGTATAAAATACGCTCTGCAGCGCGGCCTTGGTGTGTGGGCAAAATGTGCTTAAATCCTGTAATATGACTAATTACAGAGTTGAATCGCTCCCAGCTTTTGGCACCGGCGTAGCTTTCATCGCCACGCATAATACCGCCCCATTGGTTGGCACTCATGGCACTTGTGCCGCTGTCGGTAAGCAGGTCTATTATTACCTGATCGCTGTGAAGTAAAAAGGGATTGTAGTGCGCATCTTCCAAAAATTTGCGTCGTTGGCTAGTGGTGGTCATGCTTATGGGCTCCACCATTTTTATTCTAAAGGGTTCAATTATGGTCTTTTGCACGGTTGTAGGTTTTATTCTAAGGGCAAAGTTTGGGTTATTGCCTGCCGCAAAAGATGACCTTGGTCAGTGGTGTGATTTGCTGATGAATGAGAATTTGAGAATTTGAGAATTTGAAAATTTGGCAATTTGAAAATTTGAAAATGGGAGAATCTCATTTCTCGCTTCGCGAGTTCCTATTTAACCTTTTGATGTGCTGATTTGCTGATTTGCTGATGTGTTGATGTGTTGATGTGCTGATAATTTGATAATGGGGAGGTTTTCTTGTCTCGTTGCCAACGAGATTCAAAACCCCATTAATCCCACCCGTCATTGCGGACTTGATCCGCAATCTGTTGAGTTGGAAAATCAATTCAAGTTGCCATGCCAGCACGGCAGATCCTGAACCAAGTTCTGGATGATCATAATCATTATATGATATTTCGTCAATATGTCAATCACTTATCGCCTATCACTTATCACATATCACATATCACCCATCACTTATCACCCATCACTTATCACCCATCACTTATCGCCTATTACTTATCTCGCATCGTTCCGCTCATGCATCTCTTTCAGGTCATTCTCATTCGGCTGTTTCAGTTGGTTGCCAAAAACAGTTATTTTGTGCCGAACTTCTATGGCCGCATCAATTTTTGACATCCTGAAGCGTACTTGGGGCTATGACCATTTCAGGCCATTGCAACAAGAAATTATTGAGTCGGTGCTTGCCGGGAAAGACACCCTCGCTTTGTTGCCAACAGGTGGTGGCAAATCGCTTTGTTTTCAAGTACCCGCTTTGGCATTAGAAGGTATCTGCTTAGTAGTGAGTCCCTTGGTTGCCCTAATGAAGGACCAGGTTGAAAACCTTACCAAAAAAGGAATAAAAGCCAGCCACTTGCATGCGGGCATGAGCAAAAGGGAAATTGATATTGCGCTTGACAACTGCGTGTATGGCAAGGTCAAATTTCTCTACGTTTCGCCCGAGCGGCTTAAATCTGACATTTTTATTGAGAGGTTCAAAAAAATGGTGGTGAGTTTTGTGGCGGTTGACGAAGCGCATTGCATTTCAGAATGGGGCTACGATTTCAGGCCACCGTATCTTGAAATAGCGCACCTGCGCGAAATAAAACCCAAACTAAGCTTTTTGGCGCTTACGGCATCGGCCACACAAGAGGTGCAAGAAGATATACGTGAGAAGCTGGGATTTGCCCGGGATGCGCCTACATTCAGAAAATCATTTGACCGGCCCAATGTGGTATATGCCGCCACCCACACCGACGACAAACACGGCAGGCTGCTCTACGCTTTGCAAAAAACACCGGGTACTGCCATTGTTTATGTGCGCAACCGCCGCCTTACCAAAGAACTGAGCGACTGGCTCAACCATCAGAAAATAAGCAGCACCTACTACCACGCCGGGCTAAATGCCTTGGTACGCAACAAACGGCAGGAGCAGTGGATACAAAACAAAGTGCGGGTGATAGTGGCTACCAATGCTTTTGGCATGGGCATAGACAAACCCGATGTGCGACTGGTGGTGCACATGGGAATTTCTGAAAACCTGGAAGCATATTATCAGGAAGCCGGAAGGGCGGGGCGAGATGGCAAAAAATCATTTGCCGTGGCCCTGCTCAACCAACACGATTTGCTGCAACTGAAAGAAAATTTTGAAAGACAATTTCCTGACCTTAAGGAGGTAACAAATACCTACCACGCCTTGGGTAGCTTTCTGCAAATACCAGTTGAAGGTGGCTATATGCGCACTTTTGACTTTGACCTCACCGCCTTTTGCCAAATATATTCGCTAAAACCCTATGATGTAATGGTACACCTGAACCTGTTGCAGCAAGCGGGTTATATAGAAATGAGCGAAGCCCTTCGCGAGCGTTCGCGGGTAATGGTTTTGATGCCCTACAGCGATTTGTACAAATTCATGGTTTCCAGTCAGCGGCTGGAACCGGTCTTAAAAACCATGCTGAGACTCTATGGCGGTATGTTTGATGACTACGTGAAAATAGCAGAAGAGAAAATAGGCTTGGCCATGAAAACAGCTACCGAAGAGGTGAGCAGCCGGCTAAGTGAGTTGCACAAGCTGCAGGTAATCGACTATGTGAAAGCCAGCGGTAAACCTCAGCTTACCTACATTTTGCCACGCCACGACAAAGACTACCTGCGTTTTGACCGCGAGTTTATAGCGCGACGCAAAAAAGTGATGCAGCAAAAGCTGGAAGCCATTTTGCAATATGCCAATTTAGAAAACCAATGTCGTGGAAACTATATTCTCAGCTACTTCAACGAAAAACCGAAGGGCAACTGTGGCCATTGCGATTACTGCATTAAACCCAAGACACAAGCTGACGATTTATACAAAAGAATTTTGAAGGCAATTCCGGCAAGCGGACTGAGCCTTGATGCTTTTAAACAGCAGTTTAATACACACGACGAAGTAATAACCCAAACCTTGCGACAGATGATAGATAGTGGGGTGCTGAAACTAAATGCTGAAATACTGTACCATTGCAGTACATAAAAATGAAAATGGATATTGCGTGGTGAAGCATATCATTTTTACCGTTACCAATGATTTGACTTACGACCAGCGGATGCATCGCATTTGCAACAGTCTGGGCAGGGCAGGGTACCACTGCACACTGGTTGGGCGTCGTCTGCCTCAGTCACAGGCACTTTCACACCAACTGTTTCAAACCAAAAGGTTGCGCTGTTTCTATAACAAAGGCAAGTTGTTTTACCTTGAATACAACCTTAGGCTCTTCATTTATCTCTTGTTCCGTACAGAATTTCATGCTGTGTGCGCCATAGACTTAGATACCTTGCTCCCCGCCACTTTAGTCGCTTTCATCAAACGAAAAAAGCTGGGCTACGATGCGCATGAGTATTTTACCGAAGTGCCCGAAGTAGTTAACCGTAAGTTGGTAAAGCGTGTGTGGCATACCGTAGCCAAATGGTGTATTCCCAAAACTGATTTTAGATATACCGTGGGACACAAACTGGCTGAAGTTTTTGAGCAGGTCTATGGCAAGCCATTCGATGTGGTAAGAAATGTACCGGTTTACCGGCCATTTTCAAAAGTTGAAAAGCAAGAGAAATACCTGCTTTACCAAGGCGCACTCAATGAAGGGCGGGGTTTGGAACAGCTTATTTTGGCAGCGCCAAAGCTTGGTATGAAAGTGCTGTTTGCGGGCGAAGGCGATCTTAGCGATTCACTCCGCGAAATGGCTGCGCAAAGCCATGCGGAAAACATCCATTTTCTGGGCTTTGTGAAACCCGATGAATTGAAAGAAATAACCGCCAAGGCTTTTTTGGGGTATAACTTATTAGAAAACAAAGGCCTTAGTTATTATTACTCGCTTGCCAATAAGTTTTTCGATTATGCAATGGCGGGTGTTCCATGCCTCATAAGCCCGTTTCCTGAATACGAAAGTCTAAACAGCATTTACAAAATGGCGGTGCCCTGCGAATTGACAGCTCAGGGTATTGTTGAAAGCGTGAAGGCACTCGTGGCCGATGAAAACAACTACACCCAATTGAGCAACAATTGTCTTGCCGCGGCCAAAGAGCTTAACTGGGATAAGGAAGAAAAAGAACTATTGAAAATTTATGAATCAGTTTTCAAATAAAAAGCTGCACATAGTGGCTTTCGATATTCCATTTCCGCCCGATTATGGCGGAGTGATTGATGTTTTTTACAAAATCAAAGCATTGCACAAGTTAGGTGTAAAAATAACCCTGCACTGTTGGCAATATGGTGGGCGAAAAGAACAAGCTGAACTGCATAAATATTGCGAAAAAGTACATTATTATCGTCGCAACCGCTTTATGAATCCATTTTCGGGTCCGCTGCCTTATATTGTAAAAACCAGGGTGAGCGATGAACTCGTGGCCAATTTGAATGCAGACAATGCGCCTGTTCTTTTTGAAGGCTTGCATACCACCGCCCCACTTTTTTTCGATCAATTGCCCAAGCGTTTCACCATTATCCGCAACCACAATATAGAAAGCGACTACTACCGTTTGTTGAGCGAGAAAGAAAACCGGCCATTTAAGCGAACCTACCTCAGGCAAGAAGCCCGATTGCTTGCCCAATACGAAGCCATACTTGAAAAAGCCAATGTGGTAGCCGCTATTTCCGAAACCGACCACGAAGCTTTGAAGGGGCGATGCAACAGCTTGTATGTTCCGGCTTTTCATTCAAACGAAAAGGTAGATATCATTGCCGGAAGTGGTTCATATTGCCTTTATCATGGCAACCTTGCCGTAGCCGAAAATGATGAAAGTGCACTTTATTTGGTCAGGGAAGTCTTTTCAAAAACCGAGGCAAAATTGGTAATAGCGGGCAACAAGGCATCAAAGCAACTTCGTGAAGCCTGTGCCGAAAAACCAAATGTAGATTTGCTCGAGCACCTGCCCGTTGCCAGGTTTGATGAGCTCATTCAGCATGCGGGTCTCAATGTGTTGCCCACTTTTCAGCCTACCGGTATCAAACTCAAATTGCTCAATGCCTTGTACAAGGGGCGTTTTTGTGTGGCAAATGAAGCCATGATAGGCAATAGCGGCTTATCTGAGTTGTGCCATGTAGCCAACACAGCCGCAGAATTCGTTGACAAAATAGAAATGTTGTTGGGCAAGCCGTTTACCGAAAAAGATATAGCCAATAGGGAAGAAGTATTGGTTGAAAAATTTTCAAATACCTGTTCTGCACAATTGCTTGTAGATCAGTTGCCCTAAGCCTTGAGCGTCTCGGGAGCCACTTCGCCCAATTGGGCATCTTCAAGTTTAAGTACCCGGCTTGGGTGGTAGTGTATCAAGTTGTAGTTGTGGGTAGCCATTAGCAGCGCCGTTCCCTGTTCTGTTATTTTTATCAAAAGGTCCAGGATATCGCGACTTGTTTCGGGATCTAAATTGCCCGTAGGCTCATCGGCCAATAGCAAAAAAGGTTCGTTTACCAGCGCCCGTGCTATTACCACTCGTTGTTGCTCTCCACCGGAAAGCTCATGCGGCATGCTGTTTTTCTTGTGGCTAAGGCCCACGAGTTCAAGTACTTCGTCAAGCCTTTTATCCATCAGGTCTTTTTTCTTCCAGCCGGTCGACTTCATCACAAAGCGCAGGTTGCTTTCAATATTCCTATCGGTGAGCAATTGAAAATCCTGAAAAATAATACCGAGTTTACGTCGCAGGAAAGGTATTTTTTGGCGATTGATTTGGTGTACCCTAAAGCCCGACACATGCGCTTGTCCGCCCGCCGCAGCAAGGTCGCCATACAGGGTGCGCAAGAGGGAAGTTTTGCCACTGCCGGTTTTGCCTACCAAATACACCAAGTCGCCCGGAAACATATTAAAGGTGATGTCTTTAGCAATTACATTACCCGCTTGTTGAACTGATAGATTTTGCAAATCAAGTACCGGTGTTGCCATAGAGAAAAATATAGGGTAAAACTAAGCACAAAAGCACCGCTCCTCTAAAATAATTTTTCACGCCTTGGTAAGTGGTTGATACAGAAATCAATACTTTATTTAAATAGAAGGTTACCTTTATCTTATGTATTCAAATTGGTATTCATACTTTTGTGGCGATTTTACATAAAGGTAAAGCAGAAATGAAGAA
Organism: bacterium; assembly: GCA_016124515.1. Classification (GTDB taxonomy): domain Bacteria; phylum Bacteroidota; class Bacteroidia; order CAILMK01; family JACPUW01; genus JACPUW01. The sequence goes on along the minus strand of WGNN01000073.1, from coordinate 13,573 downwards.
GTATTCAGCAAAAGCAGGCATTGGAATTTTGTTGTTGGCCTTATTTGTGGGCTGTAACCCAATAAAGCTCATAGAGAAATACCTGGATCAGATCCAAGTTGTGGCAACACCAAAAATTCTTGAAGTACACGGAAATCAAGTTTCGTACTCGCTCAAAGGCAAAATACCACCAAAAGCCTTTCACAAAAAAGCGGTGGCAACGGTTACCCCCGTGTTGCATTACCACGGTAAAACCCTTAATCTCGATCCCATTAACCTGAAAGGCGAAGCTGCCGATGGAAGTGGCAAAGTAGTAAAAGCCAAAGAAGGCGGTTCTTTTGAACTGAGTGGCACTTTTGACTACAGCGACGACATGGCCGGCAACGATATGTACATGGATTTGGAAATAAAAGTGTGCAAATCGGGCACCGAAAAGTGCGCTACTTTCAAAAAGGAGAAAGTTGCTCTCGGTATCATCACCACTTCAAAATCAGTGAAAAACACCGAAGAAGTATTTATTGCAGGTGATTTTAACCCCAAGAAAAGAACCTTCCAACGATCTATATTCTTCCTCATCAACCGTTGGGATATTCGCAGCAGCGAAGCCAAAGGCGAGGCGGTAGAGCAGCTCAAAGAATTTGCTCAAACCCCAAGACTCGAGTTGCAAGGCATTACCATCAATTCTTACGCATCGCCCGATGGTGAGTTGAGACTGAACCAAAACCTCACCCAAAAACGTAGTGAATCGTCATACAAGTTCATGACCGATTTGCTTGGCAAACTGGGTATTGCATCAAACAAAGAAAGCCTTTACAAAAAACAGTCGCTCGAAGAAGACTGGAATGGCTTTAGAGAATTGGTGTTGGCCAGCAACTTGGACGACAAAGCCAAATTGCTTGAAATAATCAACTCAAAACAAAGCAACGACGACAAGGAAAAAGCTGTGAAAGCACTTGCTTCATGGCCTACCGTGCTCGACCAAATGATGCCCAAATTGAGAAGGTCTGATGTGCAACTACAAGGAATAGTTAAAAACCGCAGCTACGAAGAACTGGCCGAGGCAGCCAAAACATCATACGAAAGCTTTACTACCAAAGAACTCTTGTTTTATGCCCACGAAAGCAAAAGCAAAGAAACCAAAGTAGCTGCTTACCAGGCTTACATTGCCAAAAGACCCAAAAGCTTTATTGGCTACAACAACCTGGGGGCCGTGTACATCAATGCCGGCGATTTGGCCAAAGCACAAAAAGCACTTGAAGACGGTGTGAAAAATGCAGGCGACAATGACTCGTTGCAGTGCAATATGGGTGTTGTGTACCGTCAAAACGGCGACAACGAAAAAGCCATGGCAGCCTACGAAAGGGCAAGCCGCGCAGGTATAGCAACCGGCTACAACAAATCAATTGTTCACTTGATAAACGGCGATTACGATTTGGCTAAATCCAGCGCTCCGGCAGCCAAATGCGATTACAACACCGCACTTACCGCTTTGCTTAGCGGAAGTTTCGATGACGCCATCGCCGAAATAAACTGTCAGAAAACCTTGTCGGCAGATGATTATTACCTGAAAGCCATAGCCTACGCCCGCAAAGGTGATGTGGATGAGATGGCCGCCGCATTGAGTTTGGCAGTAAAAGAAAACAAAAGTTTGGCTGACAAAGCAGCCAATGACATGGAATTTTATTCTTATTGGGAGCGCGCTGAATTTAAGAACGCGATTAACCGATAAAATAAAAATCCTATGAAACTTAAAATCTTAACTCTAACCGCTGTTTTAGCACTTTTTGCCTGCGTTTTTTCTTGCGGAAAGAAAGAACCCGACAAAAGTGACACAACCCTTACGGTAAGTACCAACAAGGAATACCCCCAACTTGGCGACACGGTAACCGTGTCGGTGAAAATTGTGAATACAATTGCCGATATAGCTTCAATAAAGGTAGAAGCAAATGCCATTGATACCAACGAAGCATCAATGACCATATTGAACGAAAGTGCTACCGCATCAGGTCTTACTTATGATGGCACTTTTCAGCTCATTATTACCAAAAACCTGAAGGTGAACCAACAAATTGACGTGAAGGTAACAACTACCGATGCACAAGGCAATTCGTTTGACAAAACGGCCAGTACAACGCCGGCAGCTAAGGCCTACATTGCCCGCAAAGACAATGTTATGTACCATCAGTTCAGTCAGTCCCCCGGTTTTTATGATTTGGTTGAAACCGTAGAACGCTACCGTTCTGATCCGGGAACAACCAAAGACCTGATGGATAGAAGCGAGCAAGACAAGTCTTTGTCAAAATCGTTTGAAGCCAATAAGCAAACGGGTACCACTTTTGTTGACTTGGGAGTTGATTTTGACTTAAAGACATTGAATTCCGCAATGGCAGCCAAGCAGTTTACCACACGCAATCCTTCAACCATTGTATCGGTGGCAGTTGAGTCAAAATTTTTGGCCAAATTGAGAGGCGGCGATGAAATTGCCTTGGTTCATATCACCGAAATAGACCCCAACTATGGTGGCGCTACCGACCTGAACAAAGGAAAATACGTGTTTGATATCTATAAGTTTCAATAAAATAGCTATCATACAAAAAACATTGAGGGGGCAATTGCCCCCTTTTTTTATCTTTGGCAAAACGATTAATTATGAGAAATTTTATTGGATCAGTTTTCTTGATAGTAATGGTACTATTGGCAGCTTGCGGAGGCGGCGACGATGGCAACAACAACAATGGAAACAACAACAATAATGGCTTGCCCAAACCACAAGCTTGTTATTCGCCCAGCAATGATACCGCGCTGCTAATAGGCGGATCTATTGTGTTTTCATCATGCTCTCAAAACAGCGAAAAATTTGTGTGGAAACTGAACGGTATAAAAGTGAGCGAAGCAGAAAGCTACACCGCTTCATTTCCTGAAGCAGGCGTTTTCAGAATAAAACTTGAAACCTATAACAACGCCGGAGACTCATCTAGCTTCTGGAAAAAAATTACCATCGGTTATCCATACATCAGCAGAATCAATGTGATTGATATCAATACGCAGGCGTTCAACAAAAACTATCCAACCTACACTTTAGATATTTCGGGCGACGACCACAACCACAATACCTGGACCAAAACCGTGAAAGGCAAGTACAAGGATGTAACATCAATGCCACAATCATTTGAAATACCAAATCCTGATAAATACAGACTAGGTACAGGTGTATGGTATGTTGATGGCGGAATTGTGTGGCAGGGAAGCGCACAGCCGGTAACAGGAGTTGGTCAATTTGATGTTATTAGCGGCTACAACCAAGGCAAGTACCAATTTGTCATTCAAAATGTTGCCAAAATTGAGTTTGAGACCATCATCAAACCTGAATAACCAAACTATACACCACAAATTGAACTTCATTCGTTAAGCTACTTAATGAATTTTTTATACCCGGGTTTTCTGTATGCACTAGGCCTTGTGGCCATTCCTGTTATCATCCACATCTTCAATTTCAGAAGGTTTAAGAAACAGGAATTTACCCAAGTAAAATTTCTTGAAAAAGCCACCAAAGTCAGGCGGCGCTTCAGGCAGCTTCGCGATATCATCATCATGTTGTTGCGCATGGCGGCCATTGCCTGTCTTGTGTTGGCTTTTGCGCATCCGGTGCCTGACGAGTATGCCAATCAATCGCAGGAAAGTAGTTTGGTTTCTGTGTATATCGACAACTCCTTTAGCATGGAGCTTGAAGGAGCCAACGGCGAGCTACTGAATTTAGCAACCAAAAGAGCGGAGGAAATAGCAGAATCGTTTGGTGAAGAGACTTTGTTTCAATTGCTTACCAACGATATTGACAACAACAGCACCGATTTTGTATCGCGCGAGTTGTTTTTGCAAAATCTTGAAAACCTGCAACCCGGCCCCAGGGTTATTCCGCTCAGCGAAATAAACGAGGTGCAACAGAGCAACCTGCTACAGCACAGCGGCAATAGAATTCAGGTGATAATAACCGATTTCCAAAAGCGCAATTTTCCAATTGATGAGTTTAAGTCAGATTCACTTATCAATACTTTTTGGATTCCGGTTCAGTCTGAAAATGTTGCCAATTTGTCGGTTGACAGTGCTTGGTTTGAGCAAGCGGCTTTTGTGAAAGGGCAAACAGCGCGGCTCATGGTGAAGATAACCAACTATGGCATTGACGAAGTGAACGAACGTGCGGTTTATGCCACGGTAAATGGTGTGCAGCGCGCCATGCAAACCATTAATTTGCTTCCCGGCGAGTCGCAGGAAATAGAGCTGTTTTTTGCCGTAGCCAATGATTTTTGGAACGATGTTCATGTTTCGATAGAAGATTATCCCATTGAATTTGACAATAATTTTTACACTTCATTTTATGTAAAACCCAGCCGGCAAGTATTGCAGGTGTATGGCAAGCAGCCAAATGAATACATAAAAAAGGTCTATGAAAAGAGCGATAATTTTCTGCTGAGTCAGGTGCAGCTCGGCTTGCTCGATGCCAACCAACTTTCTGATTTTGATTTGGTAATACTTGATGAATTGACCGATATAGGCAGCGGGCTGGGCAGCGAACTTGCCGAATTTGTAAACAACGGAGGCAATTTGTTGCTCATTCCGGCATTTGAAATGCAAACCGATGGAGTGAACGCCTTTACCGCACAGTTTGGAGTGCAATACAGGGGAGTGAGCCAAGACGAAACAAGTGTAAAGTCGCTGGATTTGAACAACCACTTTTTTGACGACATTTTTGAAGGGGTGCCGGGCAATACCGATTTTCCGCATGTGTTTTACCACTACCAAAGTGCACCCGGTGGCCGGTCGTTGGCCCGCTCAATTATACAGCTCAGCAATGGCGACGCATTTTTGTATGAAACAAATTTGGGCATTGGCCGCGCTTTTATTGCCACAGCGCCATTTGACCAAAAGGCAACAGGTTTGGTAAAAAATGGAATTTTTCTTCCGCTTCTTTACAAATTTGCCAGCTACAAAGGCAGTCAGGTTTCCAATGGATTTTTTATTGACCAAGTGCCATCAGAGGCTATTGTGGGCAAAGATGTATCGGGAATAGTGCCGGGGTTGTTTGGCCAAGGCGTGTCAATGGTGCCTAATTATGTGCTTAAAAATGGCCGCATTACCATTTTTGAAGATGAAATAATGAAAGATGGGTTTTATGAAATAAAGGAAATGCAAAAGCCCGATTCAAGCTACCTGCACTTGGGTTTTAATTTCAATAGAAACGAATCGGAGTTTAGCTTCTGGACGCTCAATGATTTGGAGCAGCAAGCCAAGCTTAAAAATGTGCAGTTGGTAGAAGGCAACACACAGTATGTAAGCGGGGTTTTCAAAGACCTGAGCGATAAAAACCGCTTTTGGCAATATTTTCTACTAGCGGCTTTTTGTTTCCTGCTATTTGAAATTATTGCAATAAAATTGCCCTTTAAATGAAACTCCTATTCAAAAATGTAGCCCTTTGGCAAGGGAAAGCCAATCCTGAACTTACTGATATTGAAGTTGAGAATGGCGTAATATCTAATTTGGGCAATATTTCCGCATCGGCAGATCACCAGGTTTTTGCGCAGGAAGGGCTGCATGCATCAGCAGGTTGGTTTGATCCTTTTGTGAATTTTGGAGAACCCGGTCTGGAACATAAGGAAGATTTGCAAAGCGGTATAAATGTTGCCATGCGCGGTGGTTTTACCTCAATATCGGTTTTGCCCGACACCGATCCTGTTATCGACAACAAATCGCAACTAAGCTATATTGCTTCGGCTACGGCCAATACAGGGGTAAAAGTGCATGTAAATGCTTCGTTTGTAAAACACGGCAACTACCATGAGCTGAGCGAAATGATGGAACTTGCCGAGGCGGGAGTGATGGCTTTTGTGCAGCCCGCCGGTCAAGTACTTAAATCTTCGGTGGTGCTCAAGGCACTTGAATATTCCAAAATAACCCGTAAACCTGTAGTCCTTTACCTCACCGACTTTGATTTGGTAGGTGGTGCTTTTATGCACGAAGGCCATGTAAATGTGAGGCTTGGCATGCGTGGTATTCCTGATTTTACCGAAGAGCTTTTGGTTAAAAAATATACCGAGCTGCTGCAATATACAGGTGCTGCCATGCACTTATCAGGAATTTCATCGGCCAAAAGCCTGCCCTACATTGTCGCAGCTAAGGAAAAAGGATTGTCGCTTACCTGCGATGTTTCTATAAACAATTTATTGTTCACCGACGAGAGCTTGAGTTCATTTGACGCGAACTACAAATTGAATCCGCCGCTTAGGAGCGAGGCCGACAGACAAGCCTTGCTGGCTGCAATAGAAAGTGGACTTATTGACGTGGTATCGAGCCACCACGAACCGCATGAAGAAGATGCTAAAAAAGTGGAACTTTCTACAGCTGCTTTCGGAGCTATTGGTTTGCAAACGCTGTTTTCGGCACTTCTGTCAGTTTGCTCATTGCAAAAGGCCGTTGCTCTACTCAGCGCTGGAAACAAACAGGCTTTTCATTTGCCAATTCCAAGAATTGAGGTGGGGCAGATGGCTGATCTTACGTTTTTCAATCCCGAAGCACATTGGCAGTTCAATGCAGAAAACAATGCATCTAAATCAGAAAACTCCATGCTGCTTGGCCGTGAGTTGCAGGGCAAAATTATGGGCACCATAAACCACAAACACTTGTTTTGGAATGAATAAAATCGGACAACTTTTCAAGCTTGTCCGACTGGGTCAGTGGGTTAAAAATGGATTTTTATTTCTGCCTATCTTTTTTGATAAGCAACTTTTTAATGCCCGGGCTTTCGAAAAAACCTTTCTTGCCGCATTGGCATTTGCTTGTGTTTCTTCCATAATCTATATTTTCAACGACTACCGCGATAGAAATGAAGACCGCCACCACCCAACCAAAAAATACCGCCCACTGGCTTCAGGTGCTGTTTCGCCGCGGCAGGCAGTAGCTGTAGCCATTGTGTTGGCAGGTTTGGCCGCGCTGCTTCTGTGGTTTTTACACTCATGGCAGCTTGTAGTGGTTTTGGTCACCTATGCCACCTTCAACGTCTTTTATAGTCTCGGGCTCAAGCACGTTTCGCTGCTCGATGTGTTTATACTGGCTTTTGGCTATGTGCTTCGTGTGTATGCCGGTGGTTTTGCTTCAGAAATAGTGCCTTCAGAGTGGCTCACCCTCATGTCGTTTTTGCTCGCGCTATTCCTTGCCTTGGCAAAACGCCGCGATGACTTGATATTGTTTGAAAACGGGAATAAAAAAACGCGGAAAGCTATTGATGGCTACAACCAGGCTTTTTTGAATACGGCTCTTTCCATGTTGGGAGGAATAATGGTGGTGGCCTATTGCATGTATGTGCTTAGTCCCGAAACCCAACTGCGATTTGGCAGCAGGTATTTGTATCTTACCGTCATATTCATACTTGCAGGCGTTCTGCGCTACGTGCAAATTACCTTGGTAGAGTTTAAATCGGGTTCGCCCACCACTGTGTTATACAAAGACAAGTTTCTTCAACTAAGTATTGCCCTGTGGCTCGGCAGCTTGTTTTTTATTATTTATTTGAGCAGGTAGCCAGGGTTTTGGTTACATCTTCTTCTGAGTAAAATGAACCATCATTGTCCCAGGAATTACTAAGGTAGGTGAGGAGTTTTGCCAATTCATCGGGTTTGAGGTGTGCAAACGAAGGCATTGGCAGGTTGTATTCCTTGCCATTTACAGTCATTGGTTCTTCAGCTCCGTTTACTATCAGGCAAAGGCTATTCAATGGATTGGCCAAAAAATAATCAGATTGATTTATTGGCGGGTAAAGTGCCTCATAGCCATTGCCATTGTCTTGGTGGCAGTTGGCGCACTGCTTTTGATATACCAACCGCCCCAGCGAGATAAATTGCTGTTTTTTTCGATCGGCATCGTTGCAGCCGGCAAGCAACACAAAAGCAAACACAAAAACCAATACCGTTTTTATCATTTCAATAAAATTGATAAGTCGGATATGAGTTGTCCTACTTGTGCTTCATTTGTCCCGTCGTAAACCCCTCTTATTCGTCCTTTTGAATCAACCAATATGAGACCGCCTGAATGTAAGTAACCGCCACTGCCTTCAGAGTCGTCTTCTTCAATAGTGGCCATGTAAAAATCGTATCCTATTTGGTAAATTTCATCCTTTTTGCCGGTAACAAATTGCCATGCTGGGGCTGCCACTCCCAATCGGTTGGCGTAGTTTTTCAGCACCTCCACCGAGTCGTGCCTTGGGTCTATGGTATGAGAGAGTATCATGAACTTGTCATTATTACCGAATCGTTCATACACTTTTTTCAGGTTTTTGGCCATTACCGGGCAAATGGTTGGACAGGACACAAAGAAAAAATCGGCCACATATACCTTACCCTTTAGCGATTGCTTGTTTATTTCTTCACCATTTTGGTTGGTAAATGAAAAATCAGGGATTTTATTAAAAACGGTATCCGCACCTTCTACCCGTTCAATATTCATGTACGGCAGGGTATTGCCGCCAAACTTGCAAGAAGCAATAAATACTATTGAAAACAGTGGGAAGAGTGCTTTAAAAGCAAATTTCATCTCTTAGCTGTTCATTTTTTTCAGCCATTCTTTGCCTTTTTCAAGCGCATCATCCATTTGTATATTCATGCGGTTGAGCTCTTTCAGTTGCTTTTCATAAAAATCAACAACGGCATCAATTTCAGCGTCGGCTTTGGGTTCATTTTGGGCGTAGTACTGCATCCAGTCTTCCATAAAACTTTCGGCTGCGTTAATTAAAATTATGGTTGATTTAATGGCGGTTCGCTGCACCATGCTTTTCGATTGGTTTTGTGCCTTGGCCAATTGGGTGCGCATTTTCACCAAGTCTTCGGTTTTTTTCATGAGCACATCGTGCATCTCCAACACTTCTTTTTTCAGCTCTGCGGCTCGTTGTTCTTCGGCTGATTTGCATGAAAACGTTCCAATCAACAGGAGTGAAAATATGGTTAGCAAGGATAATTTGTGCATGATTTTGTTTTTTGCAAAGGTAAACCCAAGTCTAGGGCTTATCCAATGAAAACATATCAGAATAGTTGGTGGCCAGCGAATCGGCAAGGGCGTCGGGCGACATGGTGGTGTTGGTGTAGTTGAGATCTATCTTGTATGGCTTGCTGAAATACTCATTTACATTGGCATAAATATTCAGTGTGTATTCGCCGTTTTCTTCCACGTTCAGCGTTTTGCTCAGTTTCAATTCCGCTGTTTTATAAAAATCGCTGCTGCCTACGTGAAAGATGTAGTCTTTTTCCTTATCGTCTTTGCCTATGTATTTTCCTTCATGTTTAAAGAAAATGTAGTCGCCGGCCCATGACCAATTCATGTTCCAGGTAAAATCCAAATCGCCGGTGTAGGGGCCTTTTTCATTGCGGGTTGGATCTACCCCAATACCAAAGTTTACCGAGTTGTAGCAGCCAACAGGTATATCATAGGTAAAACTGGTGTTTTTGTAAATTGGATCACCCAAATTTGGGTCAACTATGTGCGAAATAAGGTGGTAGTCATTTTCAGGAACAAAATCATTGCAACCTTCACTCAAAAATTGAAAATTGCTCAGGTAGTATTGCAATCGGGTTATGTGGTAGGTATTTTGGGCTTCGTTTACATAGGTTCCTGTTTCAAGCACCACATCTTCGCCATCTACATGGTTTATTACATTCACGGTTAGCTTGCCAAATTTGGGAGTGGGTTTGTCGGTGGGTTCATTGCATGCGTTTAAGGTGGCCAAAACCGCTGTTATTAGTACAAGGACACCTGTTTTTAAGGACTTAGAAAGGACTGGCATATTTTGGATCTGTAATTAATTGATGATCGGTTAATGTTTTCAGGAAAGCTACAAGGGCTCTTTTCTCTTCGTCAGTTAGGTCTAGCCTACCCGGGAAATTGTTTCCTGCCGCACTTATTTGTACATCAAGATTGGGATGGTCTTGTACATGTGAGTCGTAGTGCTCTATTACCTCTTCCAGCGTATTGAACCTGCCATCGTGCATGTAGGGGGCGGTTAGCTCTATATTTCGGAGGGTTGGGGTTTTAAAAGTGCCGTCAAATTGGGGCAAGCCTGATATTTTTCCATATCCGGGGTCTGTAGTTACTGAGTCAAGGCCATTGCTGGTAAACATGCTGTTTGTCATTAGCGCTGTTTTGTGGCAATCGCCGCAGTTGGCACCTCTGTTGGCTGTGCCCGGCATGTTTTTGCCAGAGCCGTTGTCGGGGTTTATGTGTTTGATAAACAGTTTATAGCCTAAAAACTCCTCATCGGTAAGCAGGTGTTTCACCTTCCCTTCGGGCATACCAAATGCATCGTCAAACTTTGAGTTTTGTGAAACTATGGTGCGTACAAATTGTGCAATGGCTTTGCCTATGCGGTCAGCAGTTACTTTGCTGCTACCAAATGCCGCCTCAAATTTTGGAGGGTAAATGTCTATCGCCTGTAGTTTTGGTACCAAGTCATCAAGGTTCATTCCCATTTCGATATGGTCTTGTATGGGCATCAGCGCCTGCTCTTCCAATGAGTTTGCCCGTCCATCCCAAAAGAATTTTTTCTGCCATCGCATATTCACTATGCTCATGGAGTTGCGTGCTGTATGGCCGCCGTCAAATCCTTTTGAAAACTGTACGTTGTCGGCAAATGCATATTCTTGCTTGTGACACGAGGCGCAGGCTACGGTATTATTGGCCGAAAGCCTTACATCATAAAACAAATACCGGCCAAGGTCGGCCCCTTCAACTGTAGTAGGATTGTCTTTTGGTGTAGAGTCAAATGAGGTATCAATATCTGCAAATTGGGGGCGCAGGCCAAATTCCCAAGGTGTCAACGAATCTTTTGTAGTGCCATTGCAAGTGGGGCAAACATCGGTGCGCCGACAACTAGCCGAAAAAAACACAATTGTCAAACAGGTAAATAAGACACTTGAAAAGGGGGATGATTTCAGTGGGAATTTCATGTGCTTCAGTTTAAATAGGGCTCAATGTATCAGATTTGACATTTGATTTTGCAGTTTGGTCAGATATATCAGATACTTCAAAATCAAAGTAACGTATTAATAAATTAAGAAACCGTGATTTGTGATACAATTAGGCACTTTTAAGGTAGATGAGCATTTGCTCAAAGACCAAGGCGCGGTGGCTTATCTTATTTTTTTGTGCCATTGACATTTCGGCAAATGTCATTTCAAAACCATCCGGTCTAAAAACGGGGTCGTATCCGAAGCCTTCCTTTCCGTGCGCATTTTTGGTGATAACCCCATGTGCCTGCCCACTGAAAAAATGGGTGTTCCCATTTAAAATCAAACAAATACAGGTTTCAAAATAGGCCTTGCGGTTGGCGATACCGCTAAGTTCGCGAAGCAACTTTTCAATATTTCGGGTCGAATTGCATTCAGGGCCGGCATATCTGGCTGAATAAACACCCGGTGCGCCGTTCAATGCTTCCACTAGCAAACCAGTGTCATCGGCAAAACAATCAAGACCGGTTTGTTCTTTCACGGTATGTGCCTTTTGCGCGGCATTCTCGCGAAGTGTTTCAAAATCTTCAGGAATCGGCTGGTCAAAACCAATATCCTTCAGGCTTAAAATCTCAAATTGTTGACTCAGTTTGTCTTTTATCTCAGCCACTTTGTTTTGGTTGTGCGTGGCAAATACCAATTGTTTCATCAGGCTATATTAAACATGTCTTTCATCAGCATCCACAATTTCGATTTTTTGTCCTTGTCCTGGTGCAAGCGCTCTATAGGAGGGGCTATAAGCACTCGTTTGCCGTTAAAATTGCGCAGTTGAAAATTGTCGGCGTGCTGCAAGTCAAGCCCAAACGCCATCACTTTCAATGCACTGCTTTGGTTGATAATAGTTTTTGCCTTCATATCCTTAAACCTATTCATTAGCACCACGTCGGTGGTTTTCAAATTGTAGCCGGCTGCCGCCAAAAGTTTGGTCAAAAACACTTTGTAGTTGGCTACAGCTTCATTATTACTTTCAAAACGAATTATAATTAACAAATTGTTTACCATCTGCGGCAAGGCTTCGTTTGAAAGGTCTTCTTCGTGCGATGCAAGGTGCTGCTTGGTTTCAGCCACCGTTTTTTTAAATTTTTCTTCAACCACATATAGCTCCTCTTCAATAAAATAGGGGAGGTAATTGTCGCTTATCACAATTTTGTTCATGGGCTTCCTGTTCGTTTCGTTAAATTAGCGCACCTTTTTATCTAACCATAATCACAAGCATGGCAGAAATAAACACGCTTTCAATTAAAGTAACTAAAACTGAAAGTTCAAAAATACACCAAGTTGATCTTGGCAACGTACCGTTCGGAAGGGTTTTCGCCGACCACATGTTGGTAGCACATTACCGCAACGGCGAGTGGATTGACGCAGAAATTAAACCATTTGGCAACCTGAGTTTGCATCCTGCTACAAGTGCCCTGCACTATGGTCAATCCATTTTTGAAGGAATGAAAGCCTATAAAGGAGCCAACGGAGAGCCGCTCTTGTTTCGCCCTTACGACAATTTTGCTCGTTTCAACAAATCGGCGGAGCGCATGTGCATGGCCACTGTGCCCGAAGAGTTGTTTATGGACGGCCTGAAACAATTGGTAAGTATCGACCGTGATTGGATACCAACTTCACAAGGTTCTTCCTTATATATAAGGCCCTTTATGTTTGCTACCGACGAATATGTGGGCATCAAACCATCCGACAACTTTACTTTCATCATCTTCACCTGTCCGGTGGGTGCTTATTATCCTGAGCCCATAAGTGTAAAAATTGAAGAATACTACACCCGGGCCGCCGAAGGCGGGGTGGGAGCAGCAAAAGCAGCCGGCAATTACGCAGCTTCGCTCTATCCAAACAAATTGGCAGTTGAGCAAGGCTACCGACAATTGTTGTGGACCGATGCCAAGGAACATAAGTATATAGAGGAGTCGGGTACCATGAATGTATTCTTTGTGATAAACGGAAAACTGCTTACTCCGGATATTGGCCGAGACACCATTTTAAAAGGTGTCACCCGCAATAGCGTCATCACCCTGGCCCGCGAAATGGGTTATGAGGTGGACGAACGCAAAGTAGAAGTGGCAGAAGTTGTGCAAGCATTGGAAAACGGCAGCCTCACCGAAGCATTTGGCGCCGGCACGGCAGCTACCATAGCCCACATTTCGGCAATTGGCTACCGCGATAACCGTTTTGAACTGCCACCTATTGCAGAAAGAAAAGTAGCCAATGGCCTGCTCGATCGATTAAATGAAATCAGATTGGGTATGGTAGAAGACACCCACGGGTGGGTAGTACGACTATAATCAAGGTGCAAATCATACATTATCAAATGGTTGTATTTGCCTTAAAAAATAATTAAAAAAAATGGTGGTAGCGAAGGTTGAAGTGTTTTACCTTTGCGCCCCGCATTTGAAGGAAGCGGGATTGAGTACTGAGAGACCGAAAAAAAAGTTGATTTTTTTCTTGTCAGGAATTGCGGGATGTTTACTTTTGCGCCCCGCTTTTGAGAAGGAGAGAGCGGCGATAATTTGTAGGATTATCACTCAAAAATTTTCTTGAAAAAAAAAGTTGGT
>WGNN01000080.1 GCA_016124515.1 bacterium | reverse complement strand
ATTCCCGGCCCAACCTTGTTTTGAAACCCAAAAGTGCAAAAAACCGGTTTTGTCGTTTTATTTCCAAAGCTTGATAAAAGCAGCGCTAGCCCGCTTCTACCACCTTTAAACTCAGGTCGTATTTGTTCATTTGTATATTGCCATTGCCGGTAACCACCATAGCCGCTTTCACGGTATAGTTGCCATCCTTGTGCGCGGTTATCCGCACATTTTCGCTGGAATATTTATAATGGATGATACCCTCCTGCACCTTCAGTTTTTCTGAAAAACGCGGACCCGCAAACCTTGGATCGCATTTTTGGGTATAAATAATTTCATCGTTGCAATACACCTCAAGTACGAGTTCAAAAACCAAGGCACCATTATAGCGCATATCCACTTCAGACCACACTTGCAGCTCATCGTTTTGGAGCAACTCAACCGATTGGTTGTCAAATACAAAACCCTGAGCGGTTTGCTTGCAGGGCACCGAACCAACCATTATGGCCGGCATGCACGAACAGCACCATACCGACAGTGCCAATAACAGGAATTTAGTTTTCATCAAGCATCATTATTTCTTCCGATACGGTTTCCCATTCTTCATAAAAGCGGGCTATTTTCAGTTTCAGTTTTTCGTAGTTGGCAAACACTTTTTCCTGATTGTCGCTTTGGGCAAATGCCGGAGCGCTCATATTGGCTTCTATATCTTTTTGCATGCGCTCGTGCAATTCAATATCGGCCTCTATTTGCTTCAGCTTTTTCTCCAGCTTGTTTTTTTGTTTGTTCAGTTCCTTTCGCCGCTCGTAGTCTTCTTTGCTGTTGCCGCTGTTTTTTTGGTCGGCTTTGGCAGCACCACTTTGCCTCAGCGAATCTTCAATACTCTGCGCTTCTTTGCTGTCAAGATATTCATCAATTCCGCCAAGGTGTACTTTTATTTTTCCGTCGGCAAACTCAAACACCTTGTTGGCCAGCCCGCGCAAAAACTCGCGGTCGTGGCTCACCACCACATAGGTGCCATCAAACTTCAGCAAGGCTTCTTTCAATATATCCTTGCTTTGCATATCAAGGTGGTTGGTGGGTTCGTCAAGCACCAAAAAGTTATATTTTTCAAGTAGCAACTTGGCCAGCGAAAGCCTTGATTTTTCGCCACCCGAAAGCACCGATACTTTTTTATCAGCATCCTCGCCGCTAAAGAGAAAAGCGCCCAGCAGGTTGCGCACTTTGGTTCGCATATCGCCGGTTGCCATATCGTCTATTACCTGAAAGGCGGTGTGTTGCGGATTGAGCGATTGGATGTTGTCCTGCGCAAAATATCCTTTTATTACATTATGGCCTTCCTTAAGCTTTCCCTCGCAGGCAAGCAAACCCATGAGTATTTTGCTCAAGGTAGATTTGCCCATACCATTGCGGCCCACAAAGGCTATTTTATCGCCGCGCTCAATTTCAAAAGTGGCATGGCTAAACACCTTTTTAGCACCGAAAGATTTTGCCAGATTTTCTGCTTCAAAAATAACCGTACCTGCGCGCGGAGCCGGTGGAAAGTAGAAATTCATGGCCACATTTTCTTCGGTATCCACTTCTATCCTATCCACTTTTTCGAGCAATTTTATCTTGCTCTGTACTTGCCTTGCCTTGGTAGCCTGCGCCCTGAACCGCTCAATAAAACGCTCGGTTTGCGCTATTTGCCGGGCTTGGTTTTCGGCGGCAGCCACCAATTGTGCCATGCGTTCGGCCCGTTGCTCTTTGTACTTGGAGTAATTACAATTGTAATCGTAGAATTTTTTATTAGAAATTTCTACTGTTCGGTTGGTAATGGTATCCAAAAATTGTCGGTCGTGCGATATAAGCACCACCGCACCAAAGTAGTTTTTCAGAAATTTTTCCAACCATTGAATAGAGTCAATGTCCAGGTGGTTGGTTGGCTCATCGAGCAGGATGATATCGGGTTTACTCAGCAGAATTTTGGCCAGCTCAACCCGCATTTGCCAGCCACCACTGAACTCCGATATTTCTCTTTCAAAATCCTTGTCGCTAAAACCAAGGCCACGCAGCACTTGCCCAATGTTTTTCTCGCGCTGATCGCCACCCAGCAGGGCAAAACGTTCCTCGGCATGTGCCAGCTCATCGCACAAATTCAGGTAATCTTCGCTCTCGTAGTCGGTGCGGCTTACCAGTTGGTGGTTTATATCGTGTATTCTTTCTTCAAGTTTGGTAAGTTCTTTAAAAGCGGTTTTGGCTTCTTCAAACACGCTGCGACCTTTCAGCTCGCCCAGCTCTTGCCGCAAGTGACCAATGGTGGTTCCGGGTTGCAAACTCAGGTCGCCCTCAGCTTTGTATTGCCCCAAAATGAGCTTAAAGAGCGACGATTTACCGGCACCATTGCGCCCCACAAGACCCAATTTGTCTTTTTTATCTATAAAAAGCGAAACATTTTCGAACAAAACCCTGCCGCCAAACGACAAGGTGAGGTTGGCAATATTAATCATGGCGCAAAAGTAGCTCGCACAACAAGACCGCACCAAAGTGCCGGCACAACTTCAACAAAAACAGCTTACACGGCCAAGTAGGCAAAGCTTGTTTTCATCTTTTAGCCAAACCTTACTTTTGCAGTTCTATGCAAACATTTATACATTGGTTCCCATCAAGGTGGCTTGCCTATTTGGTGCTTGCCCTTGGGCTTCTCCTTGTTTCGTGGTTTATCTCCTACATATTGCGCCTCAGTATCGGCAAGTTTTTTAGCAAGAATGCTGAAAAACTAAACCTTGACCCCACCGCTTTCTTTTTTGTAAAAAACGCTGTGAGTTTTATCATTTACCTGCTGGCACTCATTGTACTTTTCTATAATATTCCGGAGCTCAATTCCATAGGTGTTGCGCTATTTGCCAGTGCGGGCATATTTGCGGCTATTGCGGGTTTTGCTTCGCAGGCGGCCCTTGCCAATATGATTAGCGGTATTATGATAGTTATTTTTAAACCATTCAGGGTAAACGACCACGTGGTGGTAGGCACCAATGCCGGTTTGGTTGAAGACATTACCCTGCGCCATACCGTGATTAGAAATTATGAAAACCGACGGTTGGTTATTCCAAATGCCATAATGGCCAATGAAGTGATACTGAACTCCGATTTGGTGGACGAAAAAATAAGGATGCACTTTGAAATAGGCATAGACTACAACAGCGACCTGCAACGAGCAAAGGATATTTTGCGCGAATTGGTAGAAGGTCATGAGCTTTTTTGCGATTACCGCAGCGATGAAGACAAGGAAAACGGAATGGATGCCGTGCCAGTGAAAGTGGTGCGCATTGAAGACTCGGCCATAGTGCTGCGCGCCTGGGTGTGGGCCGCCAACCCCGACGATGCTTTTACCTTCAGGTGTGACCTGCTGGAGCAAGTGAAATTGAGTTTTGACCAAAATAATATTGACATACCCTACCCGCACCGAACTATTGTTCAGAAAAAATAATGTCTTATGAAGGTGAACCTGAAATTGCCCGGTTTTAACATGCAGGATTTATCGCTGAAACGATATGCATCGAAGGCGGGAAAACTGCCCGGAACCGTGGAATATACCGGCGACCACATAATACCCACCACGGTAAGGCACATGGCCTACAATGCCGACAGTTTTAACGATGTACTGCACGACGAAATTGATGGCTGGATAGAGCAAATTGAAACCGACAAAGTGCATTGGCTTGATATTGTGGGCCTGAGCGATGCACAGGCAATTCAAAACCTGGGTACGGCTTTTGAAATACACCCGCTGCTGCTGGAAGACGTGGTGAACATAGACCAAATGCCCAAAACTGAGGACTTTGAAAACCACTACTACATTGCCCTTAAAATGATGCACATAAACAAAGAAGGCGGTGTGGAACAGAAGCATATCAGTTTGGTTTTGGGGCCGCACTATGTGATGAGTTTTCAGGAAAAACCCGGCGATGTGTTTAACGAATTGCGCTACCGCATAACCAACAAAATAGGGAAAATACGCATGCGGGGCGCCGATTATCTTTTCAGCCAATTGATTGACACCATTGTGGACCAATATTTTGCCGTGTTTGAAGACACACGCACCGATATTGAAAAGCTGGAGTTTAAAATGCTGGCCAACCGCCGCACCGATTTTACAGACGAGGTAATTTCCATACGAAAAGAAATAATACAATTGCGCAAATGGGTGATGCCCCTGCGCGAAGCTATTACCAAAATAAGACGCTCGGAAAGCAAACTCATCAAAAAAGAGTGGAAGCACTACCTGGAAGATACTTCAGACCAATTGGAGCATGTCATTCAGTTTTTTGATCAGTTCAGAGATATGCTCAACTACCTGATGGATTTGAACTTTGCGAACCTTGCCAACGAAACCAATGAGATTGTAAAAACACTCACCATTATTTCGGCCATTTTTATACCGCTCACTTTTATTGCGGGTTTGTATGGTATGAATTTTAAATACATGCCCGAACTGTATTGGGAAGACGGCTACTACTATGTGTTGACACTTATGGGCATTATTTTTATTGCCAGTGTAATAGCCATGAAAAGGAGGCATTGGTGGTAAATGCGGTTATCAGTTTAAAGTTTAAGGTTTAAGGTTTAAAGGATATGGCCATCCATAAAAAATCCGCACCAAGTGCTTTGATTTTTTCCTGAACGCCACGGGCTTTGGAATGAAGTTAATCAAAACAAATTCGTCATTGCGGACTTGATCCGCAATCCTTTGAGTTGAAAAAACAGATTGGATGAATCCCTGAACCTTCAATTCGCAGTTTTCAATTGGACTTGGGACTTTAGACTTTGGACTTTGGACTTGAGAATCCCCTTTATACTACTCCACAAATTTTCAATCTGTATTTTTCAATTTTCAATTCTCCGCCTTTAAACCTTAAACTTCCCCCCTTTAAACTCAATATCCCATGTCGCCCCATCCCCCGCCCCTTTCAGGTTCGGGCAGGCAGCCTTCCCCGCAGGGAAGGAGCTAAAGCCCTTGTAAAACAAGCCTTTGAACTTTAAATTTTAAACTTCCGCCTTTTATACTACTCCACAAATTTTTAATTTGGATTTTTCAATTTTCAATTCTCTGCCTTTAAACCTTAAACTTCCCCCCTTTTGCCAAATTTTCATAAAAAGTAGCCTTGCACCAAGCATAAACGCGCAAAGCATTTAACTTGCCGCCCACGTGTTGTTCAAAAGCAAATATTCGTTTACGCTCACGCTGGTGGCTGTGTGCGTGTGTGCCCTTATAGTGGTGCAAATATTATGGATGCGCGATGCGCTTATACTGAAAGACCATCAATTTGACCAAAATGCGCAAAATGCGCTCAACTCGCTGGCCAACGATTTTAATGACGATATTTTTTGCAGCGAACTCTTTACCAACGTCAAATTCAACGCCGGCGAAGGCATGCAGTTTTTGCAAAAAAAATGGTTCAGAAACGAGTTGGGCGACAAAACCTGGATTGCCGATAGCAGTAAATCGCTGAGTTTCTACTACCTTGACGAAGACAACGAGCTGATAAACTACAGCGACCTGAAGTTTAACTACCCGGCCACCGTGCAGGTTTTGCTGAAAATAAATACCGGCTTTGACACCTCGCAAACCCGGGTTTTTAAAAACAACCAATTCCACAATACGGATGATGGAGAACTGCCAAACCCACGGAATTTTAAAAATTTCGTGATGGCACACCAAGACCTTACACAGCTTTTTGCCAACAACTATGTTGACTCCACGCTGAATTATTACCTATGGAAAAACGGCATAGAGCTGCCTTTTGAATATGCGGTTTTTGACACCCTGGGGCGGGTTATTTATGCCCCAACCGAAGCGCTTGCCAATGCCGCACCGGCGCACTTCAACATGGAAGTATTGTTGCTTGAAAATAACAATTTCTTTGACCCCTACGTGCTGAGGGTGGTTTTTCCGCACCGCGACAGGTATTTGTTGCGAGGCAGCATGTTGTTTTTAAGTATTTCAATTATTATAGTTTTGGCCTTGATTGCTTCATTCTATGGCTTTGTTCGCTTTTTGCTGCGGCAAGTACAGCTTAACCAAATGAAGAGCAATTTTGTAAACAACATGACGCATGAGTTTAAAACTCCCACGGCCAACATTTCGCTGGCGATGGAAAATATTGATATGCTCAACGGCAATATTAGTCCGAAGTTTAAAAAATACCTGCGCATAATAGATGAGGAAAACCGGCGGATGATAACCAATGTGGAGCGCATATTGGAAGTAGCCAAATACAGCCAAAGCAGCGATGCCAAAATACTAATAGAAGAGTTTGACCTGAATCAGGTGATAAAAGAAATAAACGAACGTTTTCCCCTTAGGGTAAAAAAAGCCGGCGGAGAGTTTAGTTGCAAGCTCATGGCGCAAAACACCATAGTGCTGGGCGACCGACACCACCTGAAAAACTGCATAAGCAACCTGCTTGACAATGCGCTGAAATACTGCAAGGAAAACCCGGTAATAACCCTTACCACCAACGATAGAAAAGGCTATCTTGAAGTAGCCATTGCCGACGAAGGTATAGGCATAGACAAACACGATTTGAACAGAATTTTTGATGCTTTTTACCGCAAGGATACCGGCAATGTGCACAATGTAAAAGGCTTTGGTCTGGGCCTTAGCTACGTAAAAAAAGTAATGGAAATGCACAAAGGCCGCGTGGAAGTGGAAAGTAAAATTGAAAAAGGTACAACATTCCGACTGATGATACCCGTTATAGAATTGGAACCCAAACAGAAATAACCATGAATATATTACTTGTAGAAGACGACTTTAACATGGGCGAACTTGTAAAGGACGCACTTGAGGAAAACAACTTTACAGTGAGCCTGTGTCGCGATGGCAAGGAAGGCCTTAGTACTTTTATCAAAGGCAGTTTCAACATTGTTATTCTCGATGTGATGATGCCCAATATGGACGGCTTTACGCTGGCGGAGCGCATAAAAAAGCTCAGCCCCGACCTGCCTTTTATGTTCATTACCGCCAAAACAGAAACCGAAGACCGCTTGCGTGGTTTTGAATTGGGCGCTGACGACTACCTGACCAAACCTTTTAGCATAAAAGAGCTGGTAATGCGCATCAATGTAATTGCCCGCCGCATACATGGCTCTATGGTAGCCGACTCAGAAAACAGCCATTTTACCCTGGGCAACCTTGTTTTTGACTATGCCAAACGCGAGCTGGGCCCTGAGGGAAATATGGAGCGCATAAGCTCAAAAGAAGCAGAATTGCTAAAACTATTTTGCCTGAACCCCAACAAGGTAGTTCGCCGCGACTTTTTGCTGCGCAATGTGTGGGGCGATGATGATTACTTCTCGTCAAAAAGTATGGATGTTTACATATCGCGCATTAGAAAATTGCTCAAGTCTGAACCCGAGGTGCAAATAATAAACATACATGGCACAGGCTACCGTTTTTTGGTGCCCGGTGGCGATAACGAAAGCCACGACGAACGTGGTGAAGAAGAATGAGGAGGCGAAGAATAATCAAGCGTTTACAAAAGACAACAAATAATCTTGACAAAGGCGCTCTGAGTTTTTTTTTACATTAAAAATGACATAGAAAACCGATCGCGTTTGCGTAAGATTGAGATACGTTTGACGCATTGCAGCTTAGCAACGCAACTATGTTGCACATAACAGTTATACCGTTTATTTCCAAATAAAAATCAAACATTTTTCATGTTTGAATGAGTGTTGCTTCGATTTGATCCCACATTTTTTCGACAAGACCGATTTGGGACTTTTGGAGCACCTTTCTTCTTTTGGTTTCTATTCTACTTGTGGGTGCATCATCGTCATACTCTCGTTCGTTTTCTGAATTTGCTTTGTGTTTTAGCTCTTGTGCTTTCCGTTGATTTGTTTTATCAAGCTCGGGGTTATAACCTGAGTTCAATTAATAGTTTTGGGGTTAAAGATGGGGACAAGCCACATTGACCGTGTTTTAAGAAGCCCTGTCTATATTGGTAAGATATTCGTTCCCGCTTGGAAAGATGAGCCGGAGCAAATCGTTAATGGTGTACACAAAGGCATTGTGCCAGAGCATATTTTTTACAAAGTGCAGTTGAAACTGAACGGCAAGAAAGCCAATAGCGGACATAACAAGGCATCAGACCAACATTTACCGCTCAGGGGGAGCATATGTTGCCTTGAATGTGGCTTGCCGATGACGGGCAGCGGTTCACGGGGTAAGGTTGGTACAGTTCATTATTATTACCATTGCAGGTGTTAACAGCGCAGTAATGCCAAAAAGGTTCACTGTCTGGTTGAAAGTACTTTGGATGCCATCACCCCGATACCTGAAGTTCTGCAAGTCTATGAGCACATATTGACAGAGAAGCTCAATACATCCCAACAACAGGAAAGGGCGAGTCTTGCAGACCAACAAAAGCGACAAAAAGCCCTAGAAGAAAAAATAGAAAAACTCGAAGAAAAGTACATCATGGATGCTATTGACAATGACACATATACCAAATGGAAGGCCAAATATTGCGACGAGTTAAGCAGCATTAGCGAAACACTGGAAAGCCTGAGCCCCCACAACAACACAGCCCGCAGGGCAAAACAGCTTTTACCTTTTCTAATAAAAATTAAAGCTCATTATATCCAAGGGAGTCCAGAGATCAAAAAAGCCATCTTGGGTTCGATTTTCAAAGATTCCTTCAGATTTTCAAAAACAGAAAGTCGAACCCCGATTTTGAGCCAAACAGCAAATCTTATCTTTCAGACAAACAGAGAGTTACGCAACAAAAAAGCACAAAAAAAGGGAATTTCCGGCAGAAATTCCCTTGTGGTACCGAAGGTGGGACTCGAACCCACATGCCCGAAGACACACGCCCCTGAAACGTGCGCGTCTACCAATTCCGCCACTTCGGCAAGCATTTTTAACTTAGGGCAACCCATCCAGTTACCAAAAGGAGCGCAAAAGTAAAACGAATTTGGCTCAATATGCAAATGATTTTTTTTCTCCTACCTTCACTTTGTCTTGGCATTGCAGGCACATCTACCAAATATCGACGAATGCAAAATCCAAACTGACTCAGGTCAGTTTACGCAGAACCATACCGAGCTACTTTTATATGCTTGTTTAGCAATACCAAACCATGTGCCCTTGTGCATACAAAATGAGCGTATATGATTATTGAAAGTGCCAGTTTTTCAGTGGAATCGTTACGGAAATATTTTTCTGAAAAACACATAGATGGTAGCCTTGAGCCACTTTCTGATGATTATATCGGCTGGATTTGCCATGTCGGCGCTGTTGACATTCTGTTGCTGCCTTTGGCTGAATTATGGTTGACGAAGGCGCAAGACACGCGCCAACATTTTGCCCACCTCCCCGCCATAGCCATTTGTACCGGACAGCAAAGCTTCACAAATGTTGAAGATTTTCTTTTGAGCGATGAAATTATCAGTGCCGAAGATTTCAGCATACCGCTTTTGGCCAAAACGATAGAAACCATAAGGCTTAAAACAGAATTGCAAGCACAATCGGGCGGCAACACAATGGTGAGCTTACAGGCAAAATTTGACCACATCTTACACAGTATCGACCAAGAGCTGTTCGCTGTAGATTCCAACATGAATTTAATTGGTTTTAATAATAAATGGCGAACTGAATTTGAACGTTTCTTTGGTTACAGCCCCAGTATTGGCCTCAACCTGAAAGACCACAACCCGCTGAAAACATCGGAAAAAGAAGAACTTGTGGCGCTTTTTGTCGCTGCATTTAAAGGTAAAAACAGCAGCCGCACTTTTGAGTTGCTCGATCGGGAATCATTGGTTAAAT
This sequence comes from bacterium, assembly GCA_016124515.1. Lineage (GTDB taxonomy): Bacteria > Bacteroidota > Bacteroidia > CAILMK01 > JACPUW01 > JACPUW01. The sequence continues at coordinate 6,157 of WGNN01000080.1, read as the reverse complement.
ATGTAAAGGTCTCGGTATATCCCATGACCGAAGCCGGCGGAAAAGTTGTTGGGGCCACCTGTCATGTAGAAGATATTACCAATTTGGTGAAGACCCAAAATGCCCTTACGCTAAGCGAAAATAACCTGAATGAGCTTTTAAACGGGCTTAACCACATGGCTTTTTCAATTGACAAAGACTACCGCCTCATAAAATACAACAGCAAGTGGTTTAATAAATTTACCGAAATCTATAACCAAGAAGTAAAACCGGGCGACAACCTTGTATTTTCTGATATCATACCGCAGGTGGCCAAATCATTTTGGATTCCGCTCTATGAGCAGGTTTTTGAAGGACAAGCCCTACAGGAAGAATTGCCCTTTTGGCAAAACGAAAAGCACTTATTATGGTTCAAAATAACCATCAACCCTATAAAAAATATTTCGGGTCAAACAACAGGTGCGGTTACCTATCTCGAAGACATCACCCAATGGCACAGCGCACAGGAAGAAATATTCAGGCGTGAGAAAAACCTGACGCTAGCCACCAAATTGGTAGAAATATACCCTTGGGAATTTATCATAAAAAACGAATACATTACCATTTTTGGTGAGTTGGGTTTGTTTTTGGAAAATCCGGAGTATAACCACCAAATAACCCCACAACAATTGGTTTCCTATTTTCATCCAGAAGATGCAGATGAAGAGAAAAAGCGCTTTGCCTCGGCAGTACAACACGGCACGCCCATAAATGCAGAACACCGCTTTTTGGTAAATGGCAAAGTGAAATGGGTTCGCGTAAAAGCCGAAGCCCTGCTAAATGAGCACGGCGAAGTTGAAAAAATAGTTGGGGTAATGCGCAACATTACACAGACAAAAGAACGCGAATTGGCTTTGCTCAACCTTAACCAAAAATTGGATTTAGCCCTTGAAGGTTCGGGTGCTGCCATGTGGGAAATTGACTTTGACCAAAACCTGATGACAGTGGATGTGCGATGGACCCAAATGTTGGGTTATAACCCAAGCGAAATAGAAAACATTTCGCCCGCCTTTCTAGAAGATATTACCCACCCCGATGACCGGGAACTGAGTAAAAAAGTCCTTCAAGACTACATGAATGGCCATATTGCGCGCTATTCGGTTTCCGTAAGACTGCGCAAAAAAGACAATACCTACCTGTGGGTGTGGGCGCAGGCACAGTGCAATGAACGCAGTGCCGACGGAAAACCACTGAACCTGATTGGCACCAATACGGATATAGACAAACTGCGAAAAGGAGAAATTGCCATTAGAGACAGCGAAAAAAAATACCGTTTTCTCATTGAAAACCTCAATACAATGGTTTGGACTGCCAACAGCAATGGGCAATTAGATTTTATTAACGAACAAGTGAAAAAATACTTCCCTTCTGATCATGAAATGATACTTGAGGAGAACGGCTGGCTGTCGGTGGTTCACCCTGATGAGCGCGAAGCCGCCGCGGCGAAATGGGTGGATTGTATAAAATCAGCCACACCTTATAAAAACACCTTTAGAGTACACGATAGAAACCAATGGCGCTGGGTAGAAGTTTCGGCAAGTCCGTTTAAAAATGAAGATGGGATAATAGAAAAATGGATTGGAACGCTAATAGACCGCCAAGATGAGCTAAATGCGCAAAAAGCCCTGGTAAAAAGCGAGCAACGCTTTAAATCTATGATAGAAGGGGCCCTGGATATTTTTTATATTATAGACACCAACCATCGCATACAATTTGTATCAAAGCGTGTAACGGATATTTTGGGATACGAAATAAAAGAACTTATTGGACAACCATTCATAACTTTAATACACCCAACCGACCACGAACGCAGCCTGGAAGCCGTGGCCAAAATTGATACCTTAAACCATTTGTATGGCGAAAACCTGAAAATTTACCATAAAAACGGTAGTGCCAAATGGTTTAATGCACAAGCCAATGTAGTGCGCGACCATGAAGGAAATGCCATTGAAATACAGGGCGTTCTTACAAATATTGACCAACAAAAACATAATGAAGACCTACTGAAACGCAGTGTGGCATATAGCCTTGTAGAGTTGGAAACTGCCAACCACCTGGCCGGAATTACCGATGTAAATACATTGTTTCAATTTGCCGGTAAAAAACTCACTTCGTTGGCAGGAGATAATGGCATTATGGCCATTTCGATGGCTGAGCACAACCAAAATAATTTCAGGATAAAAATAATTGAAGGGCAATTGGAGTCGGTAAAACGAGCCTTGAAAGTAATGAATATAGAACTCATTGACAAGGAGCTCAAGTTTAACAAGAATTTTTACAACCAATTGAATAAAGGAAAATTTGTAAAAAGCACCGGTGATCTGGGGCATTTGGTTACGGGACCATTTTCACTCATTTTAAAATTGGTAACCTCTACCCTATTCTCAAAATACGTGCTTTATACCAAAGGACTTTTTTATAAAAACCGTATGGTGGCTGTGGTTTCGGTATATTTTCATTTAGGCAATAAAAATGTGGATGTAGCTCAAATAGAATCATTTACCACACAACTTGGCAACACCTTGCAGCGCTTGCTTTATTATGAAGAACTGAAAAGCAGTGAAGCGAATTTGCTTGAAGCACAAAAAATAGCCAAATTAGGCAGTTGGGAATATGATATAATGGCCGACCAACCCACATGGAGCCCCGAAGCCTACCGCATAATGGGAGTAGATAGCCACAGCACTCCGCCGGGAGTTGATGCGCATGAATCATTTATGTATCCCGGCGAATTTGATAAGTTCAAAGCCTTGGTAAGTCGTGCCGCAGAAAAAGGAATACCCTTTGAAACCAAATTGAAAATGCGCATAGACAACAAGCCAAAGTGGGCTTACACCCGTGGAAAGGCCGAATTGGATGCTGAAGGGAAACCTGTAAAACTAGCGGGAATTATTCAGGATATTACAGAAAGTGAGCTGCTGAACCAAAGCCTGCAAGAACGCGAAAACCTGCTGAACCTTTCGCAAGACCTGGCCAATATGGGAAGTTGGCATATCAACTTGCAAAACAATAACATCAGGTGGTCGAGCCATAGTTATACTATTTTTGGTTTGCAACCTTTCGAAGAAATTAGTTATCAAAAATTCCTTTCTATTATACACCCCGATGATGTGGAAGCTGTGAAAGCCAACTATGAAAGTGCCCTTGAAACCGGCGTATTTGAGTTGAAATACCGCATTGTAGTGAATGGGGAAATAAAAATACTTCATGATAAGGGCGTGTTTTTAAAAGACAAAAACGGCCTGCCAACCGAGGCCATGGGCACTGTAATGGACATTACCAAAGCGCAAGAGCTGAACCAACGATTGGCAAAAAACAAACAAATGCTCGAAATGGCTCAGGAAGTGGCCAAAATGGGTAGTTGGCAGTTCATTATTGCCACCAACAAAATGTACTGGACCGCCCAAACCTTTCACATTTTTGGAATGCAAAACCATGAAGACGGAGAAATCAATTATGATGAATATATCCAATTTGTGCATGAAGCCGACAAGGTAAAACTAATAAACAAACGGGAAGCAGGCAAAAAAACAGGTCAGTATGATGTGAACTACCGCATTGTGGCAGGCGGACATACTAAATGGATTAGCGAAAAAGCCGTGGTGACCTTTGACCGCAACGGGCAGGCTGTAGAAATGTATGGCACCATGATGGACATTACCGATGAATTGATGAAAGAACAGGAGCTGCACGAAGCTCATGAGCGCAATTACTACCTTACACAATCAACTTTTGACCTCATTTTTGATTGGAATTTGAACAGCCGAAAACTGGAGTGGAGCGGCAATCCGGGCAGTATATTTGGCAATGTACCTGTAGCCACCGTTGACGATTGCATAGAGTTGATCCATCCGGAAACCCTTAAACAATTGAGAGAACAGTTCAAAACCAAGGTTTTCCATTCAAAAGATAATAAACTGAGTCTTGAAGTTAAAATGCGAAAAGCCAATGGACTTTATGCGCACTTTACCGCGCTGCTGCTGTTGGTTCGCCACACCGACCAAAGTCTGAAAAGGGTAATTGGCTCGCTGAAAGATATAGATTTGGAAGTGAACACACGCATACAAAATACCCTGCGGCTGTCGTCGTACAGCCTGCTGAATAACACCAAGCGCAGTTTTGAAGACCGCCTTGCCGATGTGTGCCATTTTATCCGCGAACATTTCAATTTAAGTGTTTGCGAAATGTGGATGGTGAATATTGACAAAACGCGTATGTACCGAAAAGCTGAAGCTGCCAAAGATTCGCCTTGGCAACTGTTTATTGATGAAGGTACAAAACCATACGTGGGCAAAAACGCCAAAGGCTTGAAAAATGAAGCCTGGAAACTGAATGCACCGGTGTATGTAGATGTGAATGAGCAAAGCCAACTGTTTGTACGCCGCCAAACCGCAGCAGCTCTCGGCGCACAGTCGGCAGTGGCCTATCCGCTTGCCTTCAACAAGCAAGTGGTGGCGGTGCTTATCATGGTGGCCGACTATAGCAAATACGACCTGCAAAGCAATTTCCAGATTTTTGAACCTATTGCTAATATTCTGGCATCAGAAATTCAAAAAACCAATAAGGAACAGGAGACTACCAACTTCTTTGACCTCTCTCTCGATTTGTTTGCCATAGCGGGTTTTGACGGCTATTACAAACAAGTAAACCACGCGTTTCAAAATATGCTGGGTTATGAAAAACACGAAGTTTTGCAAAAACAATATATGGACCTGGTGCACCCTGACGACCGTGAAAAAAGTTTGGAAATTGTGCAACAAGCCATGGCAAATCACGACTTTAAAAAATCACATTTCTTTGAAAACAGACTGGTAACAAAAGATAACAAAACGGTGTGGATTGCCTGGACATTTGTAATAAGAGCACATGAAGAACTGATATATGCAGTAGGCCGCGAAGTAACCGAGCGGGTAAAACAAATAAAAGCCATAGAACTGCAAAACCAAAAACTTAGAGAAATAGCCTGGACCCAAAGCCACGTGGTACGCGCACCATTGGTAAACATAATGGGCCTTATTACCTTGCTCGAAATGGGGGTAGAAAAAGAAATTCCCATTGCCGATATTTTGAAAGCCATGAAAATTTCAGCCGAAGAATTTGATAAAGTAATTACTGAAATCACTAAAAAGAGCGAGCAATTGGCTATTATCTAACCCGAATCCCCATACCATAATCAGCTGAATTTATGAATTATACCATCACTTTGTGAGGCGGGCAATCAGCACCAAATCTGTTGAATTGAGGGTTCCTTTATATTCCTTTCGGGTTTCAAATAAGATGCTAAATCCATTTTTTTCAAGATAATGCTGCAAATAGCCATGCTCGTGGTAATGGATAAACAATCGCTCACCCGCCTCGTTTTCATGCCAATAAGACTCGCTGTATTGGCCTTCCATAGTGCTCAGGTAGAGCAGGCCACCTGCTGATAAATGGGCAGCAGCATCTGCTACAAATTTTTCGGCATCACGCTTTGACAAATAGGGCAAACCAAAACCACAAATAACAACATCAAACCCGGCCTTCAGCTCATCAAGGTTCCTGCAATCGAGTTGTTGAAAATGGGCGTTCGGACAATTTTGAGCTGCCAATTGCAACATGGCCGGCGCAATATCAATGCCTGTTATGTGTAAGTTGGGCCGCTTTTGAAGCAAATAATGAGAAATATTGCCGGGGCCACAAGCGGCATCAAGTACAGCGGCATCCTCGGCTTTTATGTGTTGCAATAATATATCAAAAGTATCGTGATACAGCTCAAAATGAAGAAAGCGTTCGCTGTATTGCAATGCCTTGTTGTTAAACAACTTATAGGCCGATTGGTAGGTATCTTCTGCTGACATGATGGTTATTTCCTCCGCAAAATAAGTTCAATACCGCCAATTGCCATTACCCAATGCCTTCCATAAACCCTTATCTGATATTCCCCTTTTATTAACTGAAGTTTCGGGGCAAATTATAACATGTCTCTAAACTCTGATAAACAAAAAGGCTAAATTCGATAGCTCGTGTATTGAGTGATCTTCAAAATTCACTGTTTGCATCAATTAGGGGTTTTGGCTTCTACTGCAGGGTTGAGCAATCTGATTTGGAGTGTTGGCAATTCTGTCAATTACCGCTCAAGCCGCTCGGGCTTTTACTTTTT